>NZ_SCMZ01000049.1:0-29983 GCF_005503285.1 Sphingomonas sp. 2SG | reverse complement strand
GGTGACAATACTCCCGCCCTATCCTCCCCCTCCGTCAGCGCTGCGCGCTGCCACCTCCCCCTTGCGGGGGAGGACTATCGCATATGGTTGTGGCGATGAGGTTCGATCGGTTTCCTCGTCAATTTCGTCACCCCGGACTCGTTCCGGGGTCCACCGGGCCGCGGGGGAACGGTGTCGAATCACGCCTTTCTCCTCGCTGCACCGTGGACCCCGGAACAAGTCCGGGGTGACGGTATAAGCTTGGAAGACGACCGGCTCGCCCGAGCGGCCACATCCGATAGCCCTGCCCGTGCGGGGGACGACCTACGCGACCTCCAGAACCTCCCGCACCCAGTCCGGCACCAGCACCCCCGCCGGCCCCAGCCGCGTCTCGGCGAAGAACCCGCTCCCCGCCGACCGCTCCAGATTGAGCTCCAGCGTCTCCGCACCATAAGCGTCGGCGAGCTGCACGAACCCCGCCGCCGGATACACCGCCCCCGACGTGCCGATCGACACGAACAGATCGGCCCGCGCCAGCGCCGCCTCGATCCGCTCCATCTGATAGGGCATCTCGCCGAAGAAGACGATGTCGGGGCGCAGCGCCGCCGCCCCGCACGCATCGCACCGTGTTCCCGGCGGCAGCGCATCATGCCACCCCCGCCGCACGCCGCAATGCGCGCACAAGGCCGAGATCAGTTCGCCATGCATGTGCAGCAACCGCCGCGCCCCGGCGCGCTCGTGCAGGTCGTCGACATTCTGCGTCACGATCAGCAGATCGCCCGGCCAGGCCGCATCCAGCGCGGCGAGCGCACGATGCGCGGCATTGGGCTCGACCCCGGCGAGCGCCGCCCGCCGCAGATCGTAGAAGCGATGCACCAGCACCGGATCGGCGGCGAGCGCTTCGGGCGTGCACACATCCTCGACGCGATGCCCCTCCCACAGCCCGCCCGGCCCGCGGAAGGTGGCGATCCCCGATTCGGCGGACACGCCCGCCCCGGTCAGCACGACGATGTTGCGGATGTCGCTCATTCCGTTCCAGATAGGCGCATCGCCCGATCCTGCAACGCGCCCGGCAGCAGAGGCGGTCATGTCCGACAGGTGTGCGGTAAAAGGTAGCGTTAACAACAGCTTGCGCGATAAGCTGTCCTACAGCCCGGCCTTGTGCCAAAAGGCCGGCATGACCCTCGCCCCCTCCGCTATGCGTGACCTTCGTGAAGTTAGGAGCCGCGCATGACCGCGATCGGCATCTATGGCAGCAGCGGCCGCATGGGCCGCGCGATCACCGAGCAGATCGATGCGGCGGGCGCGACGCTTGCCGGCGGCGTCGATGCCGGCGGCGATCCGGCGGTGCTCGCGCGCGTGTCGGACGTGCTGGTCGACTTCTCGACCGCCTCGGCGATCGAAGCGCATCTTGCCGCGGCGCGCGCCGCGCGCACGCCGCTGGTCATCGGCACCACCGGGCTCAGCCAGGCGCAGCATGCCGCGATCGACGCCGCCGCGACCGAGATCGCGGTGCTCCAGACCGGCAACACCTCGCTCGGCGTCACCTTGCTGGCGCAAATGGTCCGCGACGCGGCGGCACGGCTCGGCACCGACTGGGATATCGAGATCGTCGAGAGCCATCATCGTCACAAGGTCGACGCGCCCTCGGGCACGGCGATCCTGCTCGGCGAGGCGGCGGCGGCGGGGCGGGGGACGACGCTGTCCGAACTGCGCGTCGATGGCCGCGCCGGCCTCACCGGCGCGCGCACCGAGGGGACGATCGGCCTGTCGAGCCTGCGCGGCGGCTCGATCATCGGCGATCATACCGTGCTGTTCGCCAGCGAGGGCGAGCGGATCGAGCTGTCGCACCTCGCGCAGGATCGTTCGATCTTCGCCAAGGGTGCGGTGCGCGCGGCGCTGTGGCTCGCCGGCCGGCCCGCCGGCCGCTACCGTATGGGCGACGTGCTCGGCCTGTGAAGAAGGCGGACGTCTTCGAATTCTACCGCCGGCTGGCGGAGGCGAACCCGCATCCCGAGACCGAGCTCGAATCGGGCAATGCCTATCAATTGCTCGTCGCGGTGGTGCTGTCGGCGCAGGCGACCGACGCCGGCGTCAACAAGGCGACGCGCGCCTTGTTCGCCGAGGTGAAGACCCCCGAACAGATGGTCGCGCTCGGCCTCGACGAACTCAAGCGGCACATCCGCACGATCGGCCTGTTCAACACCAAGGCGAAGAACGTCATCGCGCTGTCGGAGGCGCTGGTTGCCGACCATGACAGCGCGGTGCCGAACGATCGCAACGCGCTGGAACGCCTGCCCGGCGTCGGCCGCAAGACCGCCAATGTGGTGATGAACGTCGCCTTCGGTGCCGAGACCTTCGCGGTCGACACGCATATCTTCCGCGTCGGCAACCGCACCGGCCTCGCCCGCGGCAAGACGCCGCTCGCGGTCGAGCTGAAGCTGGACAAGGCGACGCCGCAGCCGTTCCGGCTGCACGCGCATCACTGGCTGATCCTGCACGGCCGCTACGTCTGCAAGGCGCGGCGGCCCGAATGCTGGCGCTGCATCGTCGCCGACCTGTGCGCGTTCAAGCCGAAGACGCCGCCGCCCAAGGCGCTCGCTGCCGCATAAAGCCTCTGGCGCCGCCGCCGCGGCTTTGCTAGGCGCCGTCTTCAGGCACCCGTAGCTCAGCTGGATAGAGCGCTGCCCTCCGAAGGCAGAGGCCACTGGTTCGAATCCAGTCGGGTGCACCATCACCGATCAGCGTTGTTTTCCCCGCTCGGTTCGCGAGTCGGGATCTCCCGAACGCAGTTGGCCATCGTTGGGCCGATGCATCCTCGCCCTGTTGCGATCCATGACGCAGCCGCCCTCCGGGCCGCGCGCGGTCAGGAATGCGGTTTGAGCCGTCACGATCGCTCTCTATCATGGATCCGGAGCCAAACGGGGCGAGGGCGGCGTGGCGATCGACTTGAGGACGGTGGAACAGCTTGCCGCCGACCTGGCCTCGCTCAAGGCTGCGGCGGGTCTCGCGAAGCCCGCGCGATGGTCCGGCATCGGCGCGAGTCACGACGCGGCGCTGATCTGGGGCGAGTGTGCCGGGTCCGGGGCCAACCCCTATCGGGTGATGGCCGACCTGCGCGACCTGGCGAGCAAATGCACCTGCCCCTCGCGCAAATTCCCGTGCAAACACGCTCTTGCATTGTTCTGGCTGCATGCAGAAGCGCTTCTTGCCTTCCCCGCTGCCGAGACGCCGGCGTGGGTGACCGAATGGCTGGGGCGTCGACGTTCGACCGCGGCGCCAAGGCCCGCGATGCCGGTGGCGGACAAGAACCTGCACGCTGCCCGGATCGCCGAGCCCGAAGCGGTTCCCGACGCCAGGACCGCGGCGCGACGCGCGGCGGCCGGGGCTCGGCGTGCGGAAGAGACCGGGCGGGCGATCCGCGACGCGTTGGACGCGCTCGAGCAATGGGTGAGCGACCAGCTTCGCCTCGGCCTTGCCGGTTTCGTCGACGACGTGACGGTGCGCTGTCGCCGCATCGGCGCGCGACTGGTCGACGGCAAGGCAGCCGCATTGGCAGGCCATGTGGACGACTTGCCCGCTCGATTGCTCGCGCTGCCGGCCGGCGACCGGGTGCGCGGCGCGGTGGTGGAACTGGCGCGGCTGGTGCTGCTCGCACGGGCCTTTCGCGCCGATCCCCGCGACCCGGAGCTGCGGCGCGCCGTCGCGTCGGCCGAGAGCCGCGAGACCCTGCTCGCCGATCCGGCCGTGCTGCGGGTCACCGCCGCCTGGGACGTGCTTGCGGAGCGGGTCCGTACCCGCCGCGACGGGCTGATCTCGCAGGCGACGTGGCTGCTCAACCTGACCGAAGGTCCCCGTTTTGCGATGCTGCTCGATTTCTTTCCGGCCAGCGCCGGACGGCGCGCGACGGTGTTCACCCCGGGCGAACAGTTCGTCGGCGAACTGCTGTTCTTTCCCGCGCGCGTCCCGCTGCGCGCCATGCTGATCCAGCGCGAGGCGGCGCTGGTCGATGGTCCGCCGCTCGACTGGCCGCCGGCGGATATGCCGCTGCAGGCAGCATTGGCCGCGCCGCTGCTCGCCGAGCCATGGGCCGCGGAGCGACCGATCCTGCTTCCGCCGGGACGGATCGGCTACGATCGTGCCGGCACGTCATGGTGGCTACCGCGCGAAGGCACCGCGCGGCTGCCGCTGGCGGGCGGTGCGGAAGGGTTGATCGCCGGCACCGAGCTGACGCGCAGCGCGGCCCTCTGGTCGGGCAGCCGGCTGGAGATGCTCGCGGCGCGGACGCCTTGGGGGCGTATCGGCCATGGCTGAAACCCTGCTCGACGCACTCGGCCCGGTGCTGACGCGCTGGACCATCGGTGGCGGCGCGATACCGGCCGCCCCCGCCGCCTGGCGCGATGCGCTGGGGGATGACATCGGAGAAGCCGAATTGCGGCTGCTGGCGTTGTCAGGGCAATTGCTCGGAGCGCTGACGGTCGCCGAGCCCGCGGGCGAGGTGCGGCCACGCGGCGACATCCCGTCCCTTGCCCGGCCGCCGCTTCCGGAGCCGTTGCGGCCACGTGTGCGGCGCCTGCTCCAGGCGCTGCGCGAGCCGTCGTTGCGCCGCCACCTGCTCGTCTTTCTCGACGGTCGGGGCTGGACGCTTCATCCGGGCGATTGGATGCCCGGACCGGGCGAGGACGTGCCCGAGGTCTATGCGCCATGGCAGGATTGGGCCGACGCCTCGCAACCGCGATCGGACAGGCCGGAGGTTCTTGATGCCGGGAGCTGGGACAGCTTCGGTCCGGCCATGCGTCATGCCGCTTTCGCTGCGTTGCGCCGGCAGGATCCCGCCCGCGCGGCCGGGCTGCTCGCGGAGAAGATCGGCGGCGAGGCTCCCGGCCATCGCCTACGGTTCGTCGAGGCGATGGCGACGGGTCTGTCCGACGCCGACCGACCATTGCTCGAACGCCTGACCGGCGACCGTGCGCCGCGCGTGAAGGCAGTGGCGGCCGCGCTGCTGGCGCGGCTGGGTCATGGCGATGCCGCCGATGCGGATGCGACCGAAATAGCAGAGTTTTTCTCCCTTCAAACGTGGGGCCTGTTGCGCCGTACCCGCGCGATCGTACCGCGGGCCTTGAAAATCGCGGCGCAACGGGATCGCCGCGCGGCGCTTTTTCAGACGGTGTCCTTCGATGCCTTCGCGCGGGCGCTCGGCCTGTCCCCGACCGATCTCGCCGGGGCTTGGCCGTGGGGGAGCGACGTGCACGTGGATTTGCTGTGCGCGGCCATGGCGGCACGCTCGGCGACCGATGCGATCATCGCCGCGATCATGGCGGCGCTGACGGCGGCAGCCGCGATCGATCTGACCATTTTGATGCAGCTTCTGCCGCGCTTGACCGCGGCGCAATGTCGGCAGATCGCGATCTATCTGCTTCGCGCGAAGGGGGCCGGCTTTGCGATGGCACTGATCGTCGCGGGCGGCGCTGGCGGGATCGACGAGGCGATCGCCACTCCCGCGGGCGAGGCGCTGCTCGCCGCCTTCGGATCGGACGATGCCGCGCACGCCGATCAGGCGATCGAACTCCAGGCATTGGGCCTGCTCGCCTCGCGCGCAGCGGCGGCGCAGGCGCTCGAACGACTGGCGGCGACGGGGCTGATCGCCTCCGATCCGCGGCTCGACATGCTGCGGCTCAATGCCGCGCTCGAAGACAGGAGACCAACCGAATGAGCGAGATGCTGCGCCTGCCCGCCGAGGCGATCTATGCCGGTGAACTCGCCGCGCTGGCCGCCGGTGATGCCGATCGGCGCCCGACCGGCTGGGCGCTCTCGCCGAAGGTGGTGGTCACCTATCTGATGGGCGGTACCGCCGCCGACGGCACACCGGTCACACCCAAATACGTCGGTGACCGGCGGCTGATCGAGACGGCCGTGGCGACGCTCGCCACCGATCGTGCGCTGCTGCTGCTTGGGGTGCCGGGCACGGCCAAATCCTGGGTGTCCGAGCATCTCGCCGCCGCGGTCGCGGGCGATTCGACGATGGTGATCCAGTGCACGGCCGGGACCGACGAAAACCAGGTCCGCTACGGCTGGAATTATGCGCAGCTGCTCGCGCACGGGCCAAGTCGCGAGGCGTTGGTGGCCACTCCGATGATGCGCGCCATGGAGGCGGGCAAGCTCTGCCGGCTGGAGGAATTGACCCGCATGGGATCCGACGTGCAGGACACGTTGATCACCGTGCTCTCCGAGAAGATGATGCCGATCCCGGAGCTGAACAGCGCGGTATATGCCCGTCGCGGGTTCAACATCATCGCCACGGCCAACAACCGCGACAAGGGCGTCAACGAACTCAGCTCGGCGCTCAAGCGGCGGTTCAACGTGGTGGTGTTGCCGTTGCCCGACAGTGCCGAGGAGGAAGTGGCGATCATCGTCAAGCGGGTCGGCGAGATGGCGCAGAGCCTCGACCTGCCGGCGCCCAGGAATGTCGCCGAGGAAGTGGCGCGGGTGGTCGCGATCTTCCGCGAATTGCGAGCCGGGTCGACCGAGGACGGCAAGGTCGCGCTCAAGTCGCCCTCGGGCGGGTTGTCCACCGCCGAGGCGATCGGCGTGATGGTCGGCGGGATCAGCCAGGCGACCTTCTTCAACGACGGTCGGCTCACGCCCGGGACGTTGGCCGCCACCATGATCGGCGCGGTGGTGAAGGATCCCGTGCAGGACAAAGCGGTGCTCGGCGAATATCTCGAGACCGTGCTCAAGAAACGCCGGGGGTTCGAAGACTATTATGCCTCGCTGTCCGAGCTGATCTGACGCAATGGTGGCGGCAGTCTCGCTGTTCGGCATCCGCCATCACGGTCCCGGTTCGGCGCGGCGGCTGGTGGAGGCGCTCGACGCGCTCCAGCCCGGCACCGTGTTGATCGAGGGCCCCGCCGATGCATCGCATCTGCTGCCGATGCTCGCCGACCCGGCGATGGTGACGCCCGTCGCGTTGCTGACCTATGCCGAGGACGATCCCGCCGACGCCCGCTTCTTTCCCTTCGCCGACTATTCGCCCGAATATCAGGCGGCGCGCTGGGCGGTCGCGCATGACGCCGCGCTCCGCTTCATCGACCTGCCGGCCAGCGACCGGCCGGGCGGTTCGGAAGGCGGTGCAGAGACGGATGCAGCCGAGGCCGAGGCCAACGCCGATCCGGTCGGCCGCGATCCGATCGGCCAGCTCGCAGCGGCTGCCGGCTATGCCGACGGCGAATCCTGGTGGGCCGATGTCATCGAGGAAAATCCCGGCTCGACGCCGGTCTTCGCCGCGGTAGCCGATGCGATGACCGCGCTCCGCGGCGAGGCCGGAACCCTCTCCGCCTATGAGGCCGCGCGCGAAGCCCATATGCGTCTCGAGATCGCCCGGGCCGCCAGGGAAAGCGACCTCCCGATCGCGGTTGTGTGTGGCGCCTGGCACGTCCCCGCATTGGCGGCCAAGACCAACCTCACCGCCGATCGCGCATTGCTGAAGGCGCGATCCAGGACGAAGGCGAGGGCGACATGGGCGCCCTGGACCGCGCCTCGTCTTGCCCGGGCGAGCGGCTATGGTGCCGGCGTGGTCGCGCCCGGCTGGTGCGCGCATCTCTGGGAAACGCGTCATGCCGGTCACCGCGACGCGATATGGCTTGCGCGGATCGCACGCGAGTTGCGCGCGCGCGGCCATTCGGTCTCGACCGCCGCGGTGATCGAAGCGCAGCGGCTGGGGCATGCGCTTGCTGCCCTGCGCGATCGCCCGCATCCCGGTTTCGAGGAACTCCGCGAAGCCGCGATCGCCTGTCTGTGCAATGGCGAACATGCGCTCTGGGACGATATCTCCGCCGAATTGCTGATCGGTTCCGCGGTCGGGTCGATCCCCGCAGCCACGCCGCTTGCCCCGCTGATCGAGGATCTGCAGCGTCAGCAAAAGGCCACGCGACTGAAGCCCGAGGCGCTGGAACGCGCCCTGACCCTCGACCTGCGCAGCGACAGCGGGCTGGCGCGTTCCACGTTGCTCCACCGGCTCAACGTGCTCGACGTGCCTTGGGGGCGCCTCGCCGATGCCGGCCGCAGCTGCGGGACGTTCCGCGAAAACTGGATCCTCGCCTGGCAGCCCGAATTTGCCGTGCGACTGATCGAGAATCTCGTCCATGGATCGACGATCGCCGCCGCCGCCGCTGCGCGGCTCGGCGAGGCGATGCAAGCGCAGCCCGATCTCCCCAAACTGGCCACCCTCGTGCGCGATGCGATGGTCGCGGATCTGGCCGGCGCCACCGACGCGGGCATCACGCTCCTCGAACGGCGGGCCGCTTTGACCAGCGACGGTCAGGCGCTGCTCGCGGCGCTGCCGCCGATGGCCGACGTCCTCCGCTATGGCGAGGCAAGATCCGGAACGGCCGAGCATCTCGCCGGACTGATGCCGCGGATCGCGGTGCAGGCGGCGTTCGCCTTTCCCTATGCGGCGCGCAATCTGGATGCCGATGCGGCGGCGACCCTGCGCGATGCAATCGTTGCGGCGGATGGCGCGATCCAGCTGGCGCAGCTTGCATCCGATATCGTCGCCGCCTGGCACGCGTCGTTGCGCCGGTTATGCGACGACGGGCAGGTCACGCGGCTGGTCGCGGGCGTTGCTGCCCGCCTGCTCTACGAAGCGGAGGTGCTCGGCGCCGACGAAGCCGCCGCGCTGCTCGCCCGGATGCTGTCGCCGGCATTGCCTGTCGCCGACGCCGCTGGCTTTTTCGAAGGCTTTCTTGAGGGCGCGGGGCAGCGGCTTCTGCACGATATGGCGTTGCGCGAGGCGGTCGATGGCTGGCTCGTCGGGTTGGACGATAATACGTTCGTGGCCAACCTGCCGCTGTTCCGGCGGGTGTTCGCCGCGCTCGACCGTAACGAGCGCCGCCGGCTGATAGACGTGGTGCTCGGCCGGTCCGGCACGGGCGCGCGCGGCTATCGACTGCTGCCGGGCGCCGCGGCGATATGGCCGGCACATGAGACGCGCGTCATCGCGTTGATGACGGGAGCGTCGCAATGAGCGAGGACGAACGTCGCCGCCGCTGGATGCTGGCTTTGGGTGTCGAGGACGGTGGGGACGGGGCGTCGCCGCTGTCCGAAAGCGATTGCCGCCTGTCCGACGCATTGTCTGCGCTCTATGGTGATGGCGAGGACGGCAGGAAGGGCCGGGGCGGGCTCGGTGGTTCGGCGCCGCGTGTCGCCAAATGGCTCGGCGACATTCGCCAGTTCTTCCCCACGCCGGTTGTTCAGGTGATCCAGAAGGATGCGTTCGAGCGCAAGGGGCTGCGCCAGATGTTGCTCGAACCCGAGTTTTTGGCGACCGTCGAAGCCGATGTCGGGCTCGTCGCCGATCTGGTCGCGCTGCGCGGGGTGATGCCGGACAGGACCAGGGACACCGCACGGGCGGTGATCGCGAAGGTCGTCGCTGAACTCATGACGCTGCTGGAGGCGCGCACGGCGAACGCGATCCGCGGCGCTCTCGACCGCTCGCGCAGGACCAACCGGCCGCGTTTCGCCGATATTGATTGGCCGCGCACGATCCACGCCAATCTCGCAACCTATCAGCCCATGCATCGGACGGTGGTGCCGGAGCGACTGATCGGTTTTGTGCGCCGGCAGCGGCGCATCGTCGATCTGGACGAGGTCATCCTGTGTGTCGACCAGTCGGGCTCGATGGCGACTTCGGTGGTCTACGCCTCGATCTTCGCCGCGGTGATGGCGTCGCTGCCGGTCGTCGCCACGCGGCTCGTCTGCTTCGACACGGCGATCGTCGACCTGACCGAGGAACTGGCGGATCCGGTGGAGGTGCTGTTCGGCGTCCAACTCGGCGGGGGCACCGACATCAACCGTGCCGTCGCATATTGCGAGGATCGCATCGAGCGGCCGGCCAAGGCGCATCTCGTATTAATCACCGATCTGTACGAGGGCGGCGATGCCGATGCGCTGGTCGATCGGCTCGCGCGGCTGACGATATCGGGCGTCAACGTCATCGTGCTCCTCGCACTGACCGACAGTGGCCGCCCGTCCTATGACCCCGCCCTTGCAGCGCAGGTGGCGGCGCTGGGCATTCCCGTGTTCGCCTGTACGCCCGACCAGTTTCCCGAACTGATGGCCGCGGCCCTTCGTCGTGAGGACGTCCATGGCTGGGCAGCCGACCGCGATATCAAGCTGGTGCGTTCGGATGCGTGATGGCCACCGCTTCCAAATGACGCTTCGGCTCGCATTAGGGCGCCGGGGCCGGGCTGTTCCGGCCGCACCGGCCGACGCATTGCCACGCTCGCCGATGCCGGGTAGCGGTCGCGGTTAACGAGGCCGGTGCCGGGAAGATCGGTACGACGGCAGGAGAGGGGCGCAACATGACCTACCAGCATATTCTGGCCGAGTCGCACGGTGACGTCCGCGTCCTCACCCTCAATCGTCCCGACCGCCTCAACGCCGCACCGCCGGCGCTGTTCGACGAATTGCGCGATGCGCTCGGCGATCTCGGCGGCGCGCGCGCTGTGCTGATCGCCGGGGCGGGGCGGGCGTTCTGCTCCGGCGCCGACGTCGCCGGCGGTGCGCTGGGCGGCGACAATCCCGGTGAGGCGACCCATGCGGCGCTCACCGACCATTACAATCCGACGATCGCGGCGCTGTTCGACCTCGCGGTGCCGGTGGTCAGCGCGGTGCGCGGCCCCGCCGCGGGGATCGGGTGCAGCCTCGCGCTCGCTGCGGATTTCTGCGTCGCGAGCGATACCGCCTATTTCCTCCAGGCCTTCGTCAACATCGGCCTCATTCCCGATGGCGGCGCGACCTGGATGCTGCCGCGGCTGATCGGCCGTGCGCGCGCCACCGAGATGATGCTGCTCGGCGAGCGCGTCCCCGCCGCGAAGGCGCTCGACTGGGGAATGATTCACAAGGTCGTCGCCGATGACGCGCTCGACGCCGAGGCGCTGGCGCTGGCGACGCGGCTCGCGGCGGGGCCGACGCGTGCGATCGGGCTGATGCGGCGTGCGCTCGGGCGGGCGCTGGAAAGCGATTATGCCAGCGCGCTCGCTGCCGAGGCGGATGCGCAGCGGCAGGCGCGCGGCTCGGAGGATTCGCATGAGGGCGGCATCGCCTTCCTCGAGAAGCGCAAGCCGGTCTTCACCGGCCGGTAGGGCGCGCGCATGTGTCCGCGCGGACATTCCGGCGACACACATTGCGACACAAAAAGGCTGGACGCCGCAGTGTGTTGGCCACACGATACGGCGATGGCCCGTGTTCCCGTCCTGTTGCTCGTGACCGCCGCGCTGGCCGGCTGTACCGTCGGCCCCGATTATCACCCGCAGAGTGCCGCGGATCTCGGCGTGCCCGATGCCTATTCGGTGCCGGCGCAGCAGACCGCCGAGGACCTTACCCGCTGGTGGTCGAACTTCGACGATCCGGTGCTCGGCCAGCTCGTCGACCAGGCACGGCTCGCCAATACCGATGTCGCGCAAGCGATCGCGCGGCTGCGGCAGGCACGCGAATCGCTGGTGCAGAGCCGCGCCTCGCTGCTGCCGACGCTATCCGGTTCGGCGGGCTATCAGCGTAACGAGAATCTGCGCGGTGGCGGGCGTTCGTTCACTTTGCCCGACGGCACCGTGGTCGACACCGGCGGCGGCGGCACCAACAGCTTCTCCGCCGGCCTGTCGGCGAGCTATCAGCTCGGCCTGTTCGGCGAGGTGCGCCGCACCGTCGAGGCGACGCGCGCGCAATATGAGGCGAGCGGCTTCGACTATGCGACGACGCTGCTCACCGTCGAAAGCGAGGTGGCGACCAATTACGTGCTCGCTCGCGCCTATCAGGCGCAGCTTGCCAATGCCCGAGCCAGCCTCGCCATCCAAGACGACAATCTGGAGATCGCTGGGTTTCGCGTGCAGGCCGGGCTGGTCTCGTCGGTCGACGTCGAGCAGGCGCGCAGCCAGCGCGCGCAGACCGCCGCGACGGTGCCGCAGATCGAGCAGCAATATGCCGCCGCGGTCGCGCGGCTCGGCGTGCTGACCGGGCAGGCACCGGGTGCGCTGCGCAGCGCACTGGCGGCGGCGAGGCCGATCCCGCGCGGCCCGGCGACGGTCGGCGTCGGCATCCCCGCCGATGCGCTGCGTCGTCGGCCCGACGTGCGCGCGGCGGAACGTTCGCTGACGTCGGCAACCGCGCAGATCGGCGTCGCCAAGGCGCAGCTCTATCCGGCGCTGGCGATCAGCGGCAACATCAACACCAATGCGACCGGTATCGGCAGCCTCGGCGATGCGATCACCGGCAGCCTGTTCGCCGGGCTGACGCAGGCGATCTTCAACGGCGGCCGGCTGCGCAGCCAGGTCCGCTCGAACGAGGCGGCGGCCGATGCCGCGCTCGGCGCCTATCGCGGCACGGTGCTGACCGCGCTCGAGGATATCGAGAATGCGATCGTCGCGCTCGATGCCGCGCGCCAGCGCGAGACGCAGTTCCGCATCGCTTATGACGCCGCCAGTGCCTCCGCGATCCTCGCGCGCAGCCAGTATCGCAGCGGCCTCACCGATTTCACGACGCTCAACCAGCAGGAGGCGGCGCTGCTCTCCGCGCAGAACGGCCTGACGTCAGCGCGGTCCGATCAGGCGACCGCGCTGGTCTCGCTCTACAATGCGCTCGGCGGCGGCTGGGACGCGAGCGTCGTCCCGCAGGCGCCCGAGCGCGCATCCCGAACTCCCGTGTCAGAGACCCGCTGATGGCCGAACCGATCGACGACTTTCTCGGCGTGAAGCCGGTGCCGGCATGGCGGCGTTACATCAAATGGGTGTTCGTCGCGATCGGCGTGGTGCTGCTCGCGCTGCTGCTCAAGAGCTGCTTCGGGCCGAAGGCGGAAGCGGGCTATGCGACGCAGGCGGCCGAACGCGGCAACCTCACCGTCACCGTCTCGGCGACGGGCAAGCTTGCGCCGACCAATCAGGTGACGGTCGGGTCGCAGCTTTCCGGGCTGGTCACCAAGGTGGTGGTCGACGTCAACGACCGCGTCAGCGCCGGCCAGCCACTCGCGCTGATCGATCCGCAACAGATCGACGACCAGATCCGCCAGCAGCAGGCGCAGATCGCCGCCAATCAGGCGCAGGTCAATCAGGCGCAGGCGACCGTCGCCGAAAGCCGGGCGCAGCTCGCCCGGCTGGAGGAGGTCTACAAGCTGTCCAACGGCCGGGTGCCGTCGGGGACCGAGCTCCAGACCGGCCGCGCCGATTACCAGCGCAGCGTCGCCGCATTGAAGGTGGCGCAGGCGAACGTCGCCGCGGCGCAGGCGGCACTGGCGCAGAACCAGACACAGCGGGCGCGCGCAATCATCCGTTCGCCTGTCAACGGCGTCGTGCTCGCGCGGCAGATCGATCCGGGCGCGACCGTCGCGGCCTCGTTCAACACGCCGACGCTGTTCGTCATCGCCGAGGACCTCAGCAAGATGAAGCTCGAGGTCGCGATCGACGAGGCCGACGTCGGCGAGGTCAAGGTCGGGCAGAAGGCCAATTTCACCGTCGACGCCTTTCCCGGCCGTACCTTTCCGGCGACGATCACGCGCGTCGATCTCGGTTCGAACCTGACCGTCAGCTCGGCGAGTTCGACCTCGACGACGACCAGCACGACGTCGACGACCGGGCAGGTGGTGAGCTATGCCGCCGATCTCACCGTCGCCAATCCTTCGCTCCAACTGCGTCCGGGGATGACCGCGACCGCCGATATCGTCACGTCGGACAAGCAGAACGTGCTGCTGATTCCCAATGCGGCGCTGCGGTTCAAGCCTGCGGCGGCGGGGGCGGGCGGATCGAGCGGCGGTATCGCCGGCTCGCTGACCTTCCGCCCGCGCCGCGACCGGCCCGAACGGACCGCGACGCTCGGCCGCGGGGCGTCGCAGACGATCTACGTCAAGGATGCCGAGGGCAAGCCGCAGCCCGTGCAGGTGACCACCGGCGACACCAACGGCACGATGACCGAGGTGCTGAGCGGCAATCTCAAGCCGGGTCAGCAGGTCATCACCGGTCAGTTGTCGAGCGGCAACGACGGCGCGGGTGCGGGCAAGCGCAGCGGCGGCGGCCAGCGCCGGCAGGGTGGCGCGGGTGGCCAGTAACGCCCGCCCGACGGGCGCGGAGCGGGGAGGGCATCATGCCTGATCCGATCATCACGATGCGCGACGTCACCAAGGTCTATGGCACCGGGGCGACGCAATTCCAGGCGTTGAAGGGCGTCGACCTCGATATCCAGGCGGGCGATTTCGTCGCTGTCATGGGGCCGTCGGGGTCGGGCAAGTCGACGACGATGAACATCCTCGGCTGTCTCGACGTGCCGTCGGCGGGCACCTTCCTGTTCCGCGGCCATCCCGTCGAGACGCTCGACCGCGACCAGCGGGCGTTGCTCCGCCGCCGCTACCTCGGCTTCGTCTTCCAGGGGTTCAACCTGCTCAGCCGCACCAGCGCGCTCGAGAATGTCGAGCTGCCGTTGCTCTATCGCGGCGAGGACAAGAAGATGCGCCGCGATCTCGGCATGGCGGCGCTCGAAAAGGTCGGGCTCGATCGCTGGTGGGACCATACGCCCGCCGAACTGTCGGGCGGCCAGCAGCAGCGCGTCGCGATCGCACGCGCGATCGTCACCCAGCCCGACGTGCTGCTCGCCGACGAGCCGACCGGCAATCTCGACAGCGAACGCTCGGTGGAGATCATGGAATTGCTCACCGACCTCAACCGGACGAGCAACATCACCGTGCTGATGGTGACGCACGAACCCGATATGGCGGCGTTCGCGCGGACGGTGATCCATTTCAAGGACGGCCTCGTCGAGAAGATCGAGGCGCAGCACCGGCAGGGCGCGGCGGTGGAGGCCTAGATGCTCGGCACCACGCTCATCCTCGCGCTGCGGTCGATCCGGCGGCATCTGCTGCGCTCGTTCCTGACCATCCTCGGCATCGTCATCGGCGTCGGCGCGGTCGTGACGATGGTGACGCTGGGCAAGGCGACCACCGCCGCGGTGCAGCAGCAGATTTCGGCGCTCGGCAGCAACATCCTCCAGATCCGTCCCGGTCAGGGCTTCGGCCGCGGCGGCGGCGGCCCGCAGCCGCCCAATTTCAAGCCCGAGGACGTCGAGGCCATCGCCAACCAGATCGCCGGCGTCACCGCGGTCGCGCCGCAGGCGAGCGCCTCGGCCACCGCGATCTACGAGGGCGCCAACTGGTCGACGACGATCAACGGCACCACCAGCGCCTTCCTCACCGTCCAGCCGTGGCCCTTGGTGTCGGGCCGCTACTGGACGCCGGCCGAGCAGGAGGCGGGCAAGGCGGTGTGCCTGATCGGCAATACCGTGCGCCAGAACCTCTTCCGCGGTGGCGACCCGATCGGCGCGCGCATCCGCCTCGGCAACGTGAGCTGCGACGTGATCGGTGCGCTCAGCACGCGTGGGCAGGGCGGGTTCGGCGATCAGGACGATGTCGTCGTCATGCCGATCAAGACGGTGCAGCGGCGTTTCACCGGCAACCGCGACGTGCGGCTGATGCTGGTCGGCGTCGACACCGATTACCAGACGAGCAATGTCCAGAGCGCGATCACTGACCTGCTGCGCGAACGGCGGCATATCACCGGTGCGCGCGACGACGATTTCAACATCTTCGACACCAAGCAGATTTCCGACACGCTGACCGGCACGACGACGCTGCTCACCCGCATCGTCGCGGCGGTGGCGGCGATCAGCCTCGTCGTCGGCGGCATCGGCATCATGAACATCATGCTGGTGTCGGTGACGGAGCGGACGCGCGAGATCGGCATCCGCCTGGCGATCGGCGCGGTCGCGCGCGAGGTGCTGCTCCAGTTCCTCGTCGAGGCGGTGGCCTTGTCGTGCCTCGGCGGGATCATCGGGCTGGTGATCGCGCAGGGGGTGATTCTCGCGCTGGTGCCGCTGATGCAGGTGCCGTGGACGTTCGATCCGCAGATCAACATCATCGCCTTCGCGATCTCGGCGGTGATCGGCGTGGTGTTCGGCTATTTCCCGGCGCGACGCGCGGCGGCGCTCAATCCGATCGATGCGCTGCGGCATGAATGACTTAGGCGCCGAACATGGACAAGATGGACACCTGAATGGAAACGATCGTCTCTTATCGTTTCCGTTTTTGCACCGATGAGAAAGAGCGCGGATTCGGCGTCTAGCAGGGCCGCGGGGGTGTAGGACAGACCCCGACCGGGGCGATGTTCCGTCGGATGGCGAACGTGTCTGGTTGCCGCCCGATGCGGTGGCGGCGGCCTCCGACCCCTTTTCGTCATCCCCGCGAAGGCGGGGATCCATAGACGCTGACGCGGCGCAGGAGCCGCCCGGCCTGCGCGTATGGATCCCCGCCTGCGCGGGGATGACATATGGGGGATGACGACGGGAAGGCGGCGTCAGCCGACCGACTGCCGGCCACGCCGGGTATAGGCTTCCGGCGCGCCGACCAGTTCGCGCAGGCGTTCCAGTTCCTCGGGCGTGTCGACGTCGATCAGCTCGGCGGGGGTCGTGACGACATGCTTGCCCGCGCGCACCATCTCGCGCGCGCCGGCATCGCCCTCCAGCGCCACGAGCGCGTCGAACCGGCCCGCGCCGAACACCGCGGGCGGCTTGGGCGCGCGGCCGTCGCTCGACGCGACGATGGCATTCTCGTCGTCGGCGGCGTCGAGCAACTGGTAAATGTGCGTCGCGGTCACCCGCGGCATGTCGGCGAGCGCCACCACCACCGCCTTGACGCCGCGCGCGCGCGCGCAGTCGACGCCGAGCGCCAGCGACCGGCTGAGCCCCTGATCGGGGTCGTCGTTGCGCACGATGGTGAAGCCGTGCGCGGCATAATCGCATTCGGCGCGGCCGACGACGGCGACGCGCTCGCGGAACGGCATGTCCTCGAGCGCCACCGCGACGTGCAGCCCGAGCGGCCGGCCGAGGAACGGCGCGTCGAGCTTGCTGCCGATATCGCCCATCCGTTTCGACCGCCCCGCGGCGAGCAGCACCAGGACGCAATCCTCAGCCGCGATCATTGAATGCCCCCACCATCGCCGCGGCGATCGACAGCGCGATCTCGGACGGGCCGATCGCGCCGATATCGATGCCGACCGGTGCGTCGATCCGGTCGATCTGCGCCGCGCTCAGGCCGGCGGCGGCGAGCCGTTCGCGTCGCGCCGCATGGCTGCGCCGGCTGCCGAGCGCGCCGACATAGGGGGCGTTGGTCGCGAGCGCGGCGATCAGCGCGGGATCGTCGATTTTGATGTCGTGGCTGAGCGTCACGACCGCGGTGGCGGGGCCGGGTTTCAGCGCCTCGATCGCCTCGTCGGGCCAGCGGTCGTCGAGCGTCACGCCGGGGAAGCGCTCCTCGGTGAGGAAGCGCGCGCGCGGGTCGATCACCGTCGTGGCGATGCCGAGCGTGCGCGCCAGTTCGGCGAGCGCCTGCGCGATCTGCACCGCGCCGACGATCAGCAGCCGCCGCGCCGGATCGTAGCGATTGGCGAAGACCTCGCCCGTTTCCAATGGCTTGAGATCGCTGTGGCCGGTGGCGAGGTCGGTGGTGACGGTGAGCGCCTCGCCGCGCTCGCGCGCCTCGGCGATGCGGTCGAACAATTCGGGGTCGAAGCCCGTCGCCGACACCGGCTGCACCATCACCGCGATCTCGCCGCCGCAGGGCAGTCCGACCTCCCATGCCGCATCGTCGGCGACGCCGTAGCGCTTGAGCTGGAAGGGGGCGCCGGCGATCACCTCGGCGGCGGTCTGGAGGATGTCGCTTTCGACGCAGCCGCCGGAGACGGAGCCTTCGAAGCGGCCGTCGGCGTGGACGAGCATATGGCTGCCGCGCGGGCGCGGCGCGCTGCCCCAGGTGGAGACCACCGTCGCGAGGGCGAGCGGTTCGCCCTGCCAGTGGCGGGCGGCGGTGAGGACGGAATCGTTTTCGGCCATGTTGTTTTCTTCTTTCAAAGTCCTCCCTCGCTTCAGCGGGGGAGGGGGACCGCGCCCGCAGGGCGTGGTGGAGGGGGCGTTTCCGCAAATCACGACGTTCGCCGTATCCTCCCCCTCCGTCAGTGCTTCGCACTGCCACCTCCCCCTGGCGGGGGAGGAATTAGACGGGGGGCAATCCTGCCAGCAATTTGTCGAGCGTTACCGGGAAGTCGCGCACCCTGACCCCGCAGGCGTCGTGGATCGCATTGGCCACCGCCGCACCCGCGCCCGAGATGCCGAGTTCGCCGACCCCCTTGGCGCCGACCGGGTTGGCGCTGTCGTCGATCTCCTCGACGAAATGCACTTCGATCCGCGGCACGTCGGCGTTCACCGCGACGTGATATTCGCCGAAATCGGGATTGACGAAATGGCCGTTGCGCGTGTCGACCACCGCTTCCTCGCCGAGCGCGTAGGACAGGCCCCAAACCATGCCGCCGATGAGCTGGTTGGCCGCGGTCTTCGCGTTGAGCACGCGGCCGACGTCGAACACGCCGAGCATTCGCCGCACCCGCACTTCGCCGGTGATCGCGTTGACCGCGACCTCGACGAAATGCGCACCGTGGCTCGCCTGGCTGGTCGCCTGCGTCTCGGCGCCGGGGCCGGTCTTGCCGGTGGCGACGATCGGTTCGCCGTGGAGCAGGTCGGTGAGCGCGACGCTGCGCCCGCCCGCGACGACGCAGCCGTCGTGCAGCGTCAGTTCCT
The DNA here is from genome assembly GCF_005503285.1 of Sphingomonas sp. 2SG. Classification (NCBI taxonomy): domain Bacteria; kingdom Pseudomonadati; phylum Pseudomonadota; class Alphaproteobacteria; order Sphingomonadales; family Sphingomonadaceae; genus Sphingomonas; species Sphingomonas sp. 2SG. The sequence continues at coordinate 11,347 of NZ_SCMZ01000049.1, read as the reverse complement.
CGGGGGATGCGTTCATGCGCAGCGCGAGCGCGGCGATGATGTCCTCGCAGGCGAGCACCACCGCCGAACAGGCGCTGCCCGCGCCGAACGAGCCGCCCGAGCCGGCGCTGGCGGGCAGGTCGCTGTCGCCGATGGTCACCGCCACCGATGCCACCGGCAGGCCGAGCATCTCGCCCGCGGTCTGCGCCAGGATCGTATAGGTGCCAGTGCCGATATCGGTCATGTCGCAGGCGACCGTCGCGCGACCGTCGGCATCGAGCGTCACCCGTGCCTCCGCCTTGACGGTGAAATTGCCGCGCAGCGCCGCCGCCATGCCGTGGCCGATCAGCCAGTCGCCCTCGCGGCGCCTGCGCCGCTCCGTCCAGCCGAAGCGGCGCGCGCCTTCGTCGTAACAATCGAGCATCCGCCGCGTCGAGAAACGCTTGCCGCTGACCGGATCGGTCTCGGGCTCGTTGCGGCGGCGCAGCTCGACCGGATCGAGGCCGAGCCGTTCGGCGAGTTCGTCCATCGCGCATTCGACCGCGAAGGTGCCGATCGCCTCGCCCGGCGCGCGCACCGCGCCGGTCGCCGGCAGGTCGACGCGGACGAGATCGGTGCGGAAGCGCCGCGCGTCGCCGGCATAGAGCGGCAGAGAGCCGAACGGGATCGGTTCGAGGAAGCCGGCATCGTCGTTCTGCGATGCGACGCCCTCATGCGCGAAGGCGGTGATGCGGCCGTCCTCGGTGGCGCCGATGCGGACGCGCTGCGTCGTCGCCGAACGGTGGTGGACGAGATAGGCGGTCTGCGCGCGTGGCAGCGCGATCTTGACCGGGCGGCCGACCTTTTCGGCGGCGATCGCGGCGAGGATCACCTCCGGCCCGACGCCGGTCTTGCCACCGAAGCCGCCGCCCACGTACGGCGCGAGCACGCGCACGTCCTCCCTGGCGAGGCCGAGCGCCTTGGCGATCGTGCCGCGGGCGCCGCCGATCACCTGATTGCTGGTGCGCACCAGCAGCTTGCCGTTCTCCCACGCGACGGTGCTGGCATGGGGTTCGAGCGCGGCGGGGAAATGCACCGGCGTCGTATAGCTGCGGTCGATCACCACCGGCGCGGCAGCGAGCGCGGCGTCGAGATCGCCGATGTCGACCGGTTTCAGGAAACCGATATCGTGGTCGCGCTGCACCGGCTGCGCCTCGCGGTCGAAGCGGCCGTCGCCGGCTTCGGCGTGGACGACGACCAGCGCGGCGGCGTCGCGCGCGATCGTCTGGTCCTCGGCGACGACGATCGCGACGGGCTGGCCGTAATGGAAGATTTGGTCGGTGCCGCTGTGCGCTTGTGCCTGCGAATTGCTGCCGCCGGTGACCATCCGCGGGTCGCCGTGGATCACCGCGAGCACGCCGGGCAAGGCCTCGGCGGCGGCGGAGTCGACGCCGGTAATCCGGCCGCTGCCGACCGGCGCGCCGACGATCGCGGCATAGGCGGTGCCGGCGTCCGCGCCCTCATAGGCGTAGGTGGCGGTGCCGCTGACCTTCGCCGGCCCCTCGATGCGCGGGACGGACGCGCCGAGCAGTCCCTGCCGCGCCTGCGCCAGCCCGGCGGGCCGGTAGGCGCGATCCATCGTCATCTCGTTCATCGCGTCGATCCTCTCCCCCGGACGGGGTGGGGGTGATGTAGGATGCGGGGCAGGCAGGGTGAAGGGCGGATTACGCGTCACCCCGGCCTCGAGCCGGGGTGACGGGATGCCTCACACCGCCGGCAGGCCCTCCAGCAGCTTGTCGAGCGTCAGCGGAAAGTCGCGGACGCGCACGCCGGTGGCGTTGTAGATCGCATTGCCGATTGCGCCCGCCGCGCCGCAGATGCCGACCTCGCCGAGGCCCTTGGCGTGCAGCGGATTGGCCTCGATGTCGCGTTCGTACAGGAACTCGACCTCGAGCTGCGGCACGTCGGCATTCACCGGCAGGTGATATTCGCCGAGATCGCGGTTGACGATCTTGCCGTTGCGGGGATCGTGGACCAGCTCCTCGGTCAGCGCGCAGCCGATGCCGAAGGTCATGCCGCCGAGGCATTGCGAGCGCGCCGTCTTCTCGTTGAGGATACGCCCCGCCGCGAACACGCCGAGCATGCGCTTCACCCGCACCTCGCCGGTGACGACGTTGACCGCGACCTCGGCGAAATGCGCGCCATAGCTCGCCTGGTTGAAGCTCTTCTCCTGCTTGCCGGGCGAAATTTCGCCGGTTGCCTCCATGCCTTCGCCGACCAGTTCGGCGAGCGGGACGCTGCGGTTGTCGGCGATCACGCGGCCGTCCTTGAGCGTCATCGCGCCCTCATCGACGCCCATCGCCTTGGCGATCTGGCCGCGCAACGCCTCGCAGGCGAGATAGACCGACGAGCCCGACGAGCTCGCGCCCCACGACCCGCCCGAGCCGGCGCCCGGCGGCGCATCGGTGTCGCCGAGATGGACGATGACGTCCGCCAGCGGCAGGCCGAGGATTTCGGCGGTGATCTGGCCGAGGATCGTATAGGTGCCGGTGCCGATATCGGTCATGTCGGTTTCGACATGCGCCTTGCCCTGGCCGTCGATCGACACCTTGGCGGCCGACTTGAGCAACTGGTTCGAGCGCGCCGCCGAGGCGACGCCGATGCCGTACAGCCAGTCGCCGCGCCGGTCGGTGCCGGCAGGCTTGCGCCGCGACCAGCCGAACGATTCGGCGCCGCGCTCGAGACAGGGGATCAACGCGCGCGACGAATAGGGGATCTTCTTTTCCGGGTCCTGCTCGGGCTCGTTGCGGCGGCGCAGTTCGATCGGGTCGATCCCCATCTTCTCCGCCAGTTCGTCCATCGCGCCTTCCAGCGCGATCAGGCCGACCGCCTCGCCGGGCGCGCGCATCGATCCCGCCAGCATCCAGTCGAGCCGGACGATGTCGTGCGTGATCAGTCGGTTCTCGCCGTCGTAGAGGAAGTGCGTCGAGACGCCGGCAGGCTCGAAATAATCCTCGCCGGGCAGGTTCGACACGAGCGTTTCGTGGCCGATCGCGGTCAGCTTGCCCTCGGCGGTCGCGCCGAGCCGCATACGCTGCTCGGTGTTCGAGCGGCGCACGGTCGCGTCGAACACCTGCTGTCGCGCCATTACCGCCTTGACCGGACGGTTGAGGCGCTTGGCGGCGATCGCCGCGGCGACGCTCTCTGGCGCGATGCCGAGCTTCGAGCCGAAGCCGCCGCCGACATAGGCGGCGACGATCCGCACCTTGTCCGCCGAGACGCCGAGCGCTTTGGCGAGCTGCTGCTTGTCCGACGAGGGCATCTGGTATGACCCATACAACGTCAGCGCGCCGTCTTCCCATATCGCGAGGCTGGCGTGGGGTTCCATCGCCGCCGAATTCTGGCTCGGCGTCGTATAGGTGACGTCGACCGCGAAGGCGGCTTCGCCCATCGCCTTGTCGACGTCGCCCTGTTTGTGATGCGGCGGGATCTGTTGCGCGCTCGGCTTTTCCGCTTCTTCGCGATGCGCGAGGAAGCTGTAGCGGCCCTCGGCGGGGGCATAGTCGACCGTGATGCGCAGCGCCGCGTCGCGCGCAATCTCGTAGCTTTCGGCGACGACGATCGCGATGATCTCGCCGTGATAGGCGACGTCCTCGACGCCCTGCGTCGGTGCGCTCGTCTCGCCGCCCTGTTGCGGGTTGCGGATGAAGCTCGCATAATCGGTGATGACGTCGATCACGCCTGGCATCGCCTTAGCGGCGTCCGCGTCGAGATGCCTGATCTTGCCCGCGCCGACCGTGGCGCGCACCAGATAGCCGTAGGCGACGTTGTCGAGCGCATATTCCGCCGCATAGGTCGCCTTGCCCGACACCTTCTTCGGGCCGTCGACGCGGTCGAGCGGCTTGCCGATCACGTCCTGCACGCCGCGGTCGAGCAGGCTGTCCGGATGCGCCTTGTTCATCGTGAGCGAATTGGTGTCGCCCTTGCCGAAACCGAACATACTCATTCTCCCGTCAGGTCGCGCAGCGTGGCGATCAGAACCCGGCGCGTCAGCGGGATCTTGAAGTCGTTCGAGCCATAGCCCTTGGCATCGGCGAGCAGGATGTCCGCGGCTTCGTTGAACAGCGCGTCGGACGGCGCCTTGCCGATCAGCGCCGCCTCCACCGCGGGATTGCGCCACGGCATCGGGCCGAGGCCGCCGAAGGCGAGCGCCGCCGTGGCGATCCTGCCGTCCTCGACGCTCACCACACCCGCCACCGAGACGAGCGCGAAGGCATAGGAGGCGCGATCGCGCACCTTGCGATAGGTCTGCTTGCCCTTCGGCGGGGCGGGCAGCTCGACATGGGTGATGAGTTCGCCGGGCTCCAGCACCGTCTCGATGTTCGGCGTATCGCCGGGCAGGCGGTAGAAATCGTGGATCGAGATCCGCCGCTTGTCGCCGTCCGCCTTGAGCGTGATGATCGTCGCGTCGAGCGCGCGCATCGCCACCGGCATGTCGCCGGGGTGCGTCGCGATACAATGGTCCGACGTGCCGAGCACCGCGAGCACGCGGTTGAACCCGCCGACCGCGGAACAGCCGGTGCCGGGCTCGCGCTTGTTGCACGCCGTCGCGGTGTCGTAGAAATAATAGCAGCGCGTCCGCTGGAGCAAATTGCCGCCGGTCGTCGCCTTGTTGCGCAACTGGCCCGAAGCACCGGCCAGCAAAGCGCGGCTAAGCACCTCATACTTTTCGATGACGCGCGGATCGGCGGCGAGGTCGGCGTTCGGCACCAGCGCGCCGATCGTCAGCCCGCCATCCTCGCGCTCCTCGATCTCGCCGAGCGGCAGCCGGCTGATATCGACGAGCTTCTCGGGCGTCTCGACCTGCAGCTTCATCAGGTCGAGCAGATTGGTGCCGCCGGCGATGAACTTGGCGCCGGAGACGTGTGCGTCGCGCACCGCGGTCTCGGCGTCGTCGGCCTTGGTGTAGGTGAAGGTCTTCATGCGCCTGCCTCCACTTTCTGGCGAAGGGCGATATCGACCGTGCCGTCGGCTTCGGCGACCTCGCGGATCGCATCGACGATATTGGGATAGGCGGCGCAGCGGCAGATGTTGCCGCTCATCCGCTCGGAAATCTCGTCGTCGTTGAAGCGCGGCGCGTCGAGATCGCCGGTGACGTGGCTCGGCCAGCCCTTGCGGACCTCGTCGAGCATGCCGACCGCCGAGCAGATCTGCCCCGGCGTGCAATAGCCGCACTGATAGCTGTCGTGGCGGACGAACGCGGATTGCAGCGGATGCAGGTCCTCGGGCGTGCCGAGCCCCTCGATCGTGGTGATCTCGTCGTCCTGATGCATCACCGCGAGGCTGAGGCAGGAATTGATGCGGCGGCCGTTGACCAGCATCGTGCAGGCGCCGCACTGGCCGTGGTCGCAGCCCTTCTTGCTACCGGTCAGGCCGAGATGTTCGCGGCACAGATCGAGCAGCGAGGTGCGGATATCCGGTTCGGCCTCGAACGACTGGCCGTTGATGGTGAAATGCATGCGCTGCCTCGCAGGGTCGGGGAGTCATATCCGTGAAGGATTGAGGCCCTAACGCGCTTACCCATGATGGTTTCCGGTTTGCGAATCGCTCTCACTGCCGTGCTGCTGGCGTCGGCTCCCGCGAACGGGCAGGATCGGCCGATGCCCAAGCCCTTCCCGACTCCGATCGTCATCGCGCACCGCGGTGCGAGCGGATCGCGTCCCGAACATACGCTCGCCGCCTATGAGCTGGCGATCGATCAGGGCGCCGATTTCATCGAGCCCGATCTGGTGCCGACGAAGGACGACGTGCTTGTCGCGCGCCACGAAAATGCGATCGCCGAGACGACCGATGTCGCTTCGCATCCCGAATTCGCCGACCGCCGTACGACCAAGACGATCGACGGCCAGACGATCACCGGCTGGTTCGTCGAGGATTTCACGCTCGCCGAGCTCAAGACGCTGCGCGCGCGCGAACGGCTGCCCCAATTGCGCGCCGGCAATGCCGCCTATGACGGCCGGTTCGAGATTCCGACGCTCGCCGAGATCATCGCGCTCGCCAAGCGGCGGACGCAGGAGACGGGACGGACGATCGGCATCTATCCCGAGACCAAGCATCCGACCTATTTCGCGCGCATCGGCCACCCGACCGACGACCGGCTGGTGGCGGAACTGCGCAAGGCGGGCTGGGACAACGCCGACGCGCCGGTGTTCATCCAGTCGTTCGAGGTGAAGAACCTCCAGCATCTCCACGGCATCACCAAGGTGCGGCTGATCCAGCTCATGGCGGGCGAGGGCGGCCCGGCGGATGGCGCGGTGCCGAGCTATGCGACGATGCTGACCCCGGCAGGGCTGCGGCAGGTCGCGACCTATGCTTATGGTCTGGGGCCGGACAAGGGGCAATTGTGGCAGGGCGACGCGCCGACGTCGCTGGTGGCCGACGCGCATGCGGCGGGACTCAAGGTGCATCCCTGGACCTATCGCGCTGAAAACGTCTTCCTGCCGGCTCGCTTCCGCCACGGCGACGATCCCGCGACGCACGGCGATGTCGCGGGGGAAATCCGCCGCGCGCTCGGCCTTGGTATCGACGGATTCTTCACGGATTATCCGCTAATCGGCGTCGAAACCCGCCGTGCAGCCAAGGATCAACCGTAACATGCGTATTGCGTTCGTCGTTCTTCTCCCCCTGACGCTGGCGACCGGGGGCTGCGTCAGCACCGCGGCGTCGATCGTCAAGGCGCCGTTCCAGGTCGCGGGCAAGGCGGTCGACTGGACCACCACCAGCCAGGACGAGGCCGACCGCAACTACGGCCGCAAGATGCGCAAGCAGGAGGCCAAGGAAGGCCGCGAGCGCAAGAAGGCCGCCGAGCAATGCCGCAAGCATCCCGACGATCAGGATGCGTGCCGCTATTCGGGGTATCGCGCCGGTTATTGAGGGCGGGGCGTCGTCGTCCCTACTTACTGTCATCCCCGCGGAGGCGGGGATCCATAAACGCTGGCGCCGGTGAGTCTCACGAAGGTCCGCGCGTCTGGATCCCCGCCTGCGCGGGGATGACAGTAGGGGGTGTGTCCGTCCCGCCATCGCGGACGGATTAGAAGCGCCGTCCTCCCTATTTCGTCATCCCGGCGAACGCCGGGATGACGAAGGGGGGAATCGCACCGTGCGCTCGCGACGGCGGCCCCGTTACCGGTCCTGCACCACCGCGTCCTTCGCCAGCGCGCCGGCGATCGCGAGCAGCACCTCGGGGTGGATATGCACTCCCAGATGGCCGCTGCTCACCTCGACCGCCTCGGCGCTGGGGTCGTGGCAGATGAAGCCGTTGACGAAGCCGTCGCTGCGGCTCCAGATCGCGGTGCAGGGGACGGGCAGCGGCGCGGCGATCGCCTGGCTGCGCGCGATCACCGCGGGATCGTCGACGCGCTCGCCGGTCGCCCATTCGAACGCGCGCCAGACGTTGGTCGCGCGGCCGCCGCCGGCATAAGGCGAACTCACCGTGATCACCTTGGCGACCAGTTCGGGGCGGCGATGCGCCACCAGCCGCGCCATGATCCCGCCGAGGCTCACCCCGACCAACGTCACCGGCCCCGCCTCCGCGCACAGCGCCTCGACCCGCGCGATCAGCCGCTCCGCCTCGAGCCCGACGCTCTTGACGCCGAGGTTGCGGCCGAGGCCCCAGCCCTCGGCGCGATAGCCGAGTCGGGTCAGGAAATCGCGCAGCACGACGCTCGACCCGTCGGCGTCGAACAGGCCGGGCAGCACCATGACCGCGCCGCCGCGCCCCGCCGGCACCGCCGCCAGCGCCGCGGTGTAGCGCCAGCGCGTCGCCAGCATCCAGGCGACGCGCGGTACCTCGCTCGCCGCCAGCGCCTTGGGCGGCGGCGGTGGCGCGAGAAAGTCGGCACCGAAGCGCGCATGCGCGGGCGGCTCGGCACGCCAGCGCGCGAACCCCGCCTGCAACCGGTCTAGAACCATGCCGTCACCGTCAGCGGAAACGGCGTCCACCGCCCGATCCGTACGCCTGCCTGCCGCAAGGCGTCGCCCGTCCAGGCATTGCACGTCTGCACCGCGCTGTAATGGCCGCGCGCGGCGTAGAAGACGTCATTGGCGTCATAGCCGCGATAGCGCGTCCGTTCGGGCGCGAGGCTGGCGCGGATGTAGGCGGCGAGTCGCCGGTATTCGGCCGGGCGCAGCAACACGCTGCGCGACCGACCGCCGACGCGCGGCGCCGGGACGTGCTCGACGTGCATCAACGTCGCGTCGCTGCCGCGCGCCGCGGCGAGCACGGTGCCGAGCCGGACGTCCGCCCAGGTTGCCGTTTCGAGGAAGAAAGTGCGTTCGCCCCAGCCGATTGCAAGATGATCATAGCCTCCATAACGCGGATCGCGCAGGTCCGCTCCGGGCGCGATCCCGCGCCAATCCACCCCCGCCGCCACCTTCGGGACCACCAGCCCGACGTGCACGCCGTTCGATTCGACATAGATGCGCACGCCATCCGCCGGCGGCCGCCACCCGGCATTGGCGGGCAAGGCCCCGCCGATCAGCCCCGCGACGCCATAGCCGAACACGGGCCCGAACAACCGCAAGGCCACCCGTCCCGGCCAGCGCAACATTCTTGCCGAGACACGATGTCGTATCATCCGAAACCTTATGCTAGTCTGACCATATGGCAGATGAATCACACGTGACCGAAACGCCCCCGGCCGAGGCCGCCGCCGACTGGACGATCGCCCAGAACTGGCAGCATTATACCGCCGAGGAGCATGCGACCTGGGACACCTTGTTCGCGCGCCAGTCGCAATTGCTTCCCGGACGCGCGTCCGACGCCTATCTGCGCGGGCTCGACGTGCTCAAACTGTCGAAGCCGGGCATACCCGATTTCGCCGAATTGTCCGAACGGCTGATGAAGCTGACCGGCTGGCAGGTCGTCGCGGTGCCGGGGCTGGTCCCCGACGACGTCTTCTTCGACCATATGGCCAACCGCCGCTTCGTCGCGGGCAATTTCATCCGTCGCCCCGACCAGCTCGACTATCTGCAGGAGCCCGACGTCTTCCACGACGTCTTCGGCCACGTGCCGATGCTCGCCGATCCGGTGTTCGCCGATTATCTGGAGGCCTATGGCCGCGGCGGGCAGCGTGCGCTGGGGCTCGATGCGCTGAAATATCTCGGACGGCTCTATTGGTACACGGTCGAGTTCGGCTTGATCCAGGAGGGCGACGATCTGCGCATCTACGGCTCGGGCATCGTGTCGAGCTTCGCCGAAAGCCGCTTCGCGCTCGACGATCCAAGCCCCAACCGCATCGCCTTCGACATCGCGCGGGTGATGCGCACCGAATATCGGATCGATGATTTCCAGCAGAATTATTTCGTCATCCCGAGCTTCGAGGAATTGCTGCGCGTCACGGTCGAGACCGATTTCGCGCCCTTGTACGAGGAGCTGAAAGCGCAGGAGGATATCCCGGTCGCGGCGATCGTCGCCGGCGACCGCGTGCTGACTCAAGGCACGCAGCATTATGCGCGGAGCAAGGCGCGGGGGTAATCACGCCGTTGCTTCGAAGGGGGGGGCGCGACGTCCGCCAAATTCACCGTCATGCCGGACTCGATCCGGCATCCCGCTTGCCTCGCCGTCCGAAGAAGCGGGACTCCGGCGCAAGGCCGGGGTGACGGGGTGGAGGTGAGAGGTCGCGAGCCTCATCGCCCGCCGCTTGGGCCACACCTCCCCCCGTTGGCTCACCACGAACGGAGGGGCTACAGGTCCAGCGCCCAGCCGTCGCGGCCGTTGGGATCGAACGGCGCGGTCGGGACGTAGCGGTCGGCGCCGGCGCGCAGACGCAGCACCGTCCAGTCGCCGCGCCGGTCGATCGCCTCCAGCGTGCAGCCGCATGCCGCATAGGCCGCGACCACGGTCTCGCGCTGCGTCTCGAGCAACCCGGCGAGCACGATGACCGCATCGGGCGCGGCGATCGCCGCGAGTTCGGGCGCCATCGACACCAGGGGGCCGGCGAGGATGTTGGCGATCACCAGATCATAAGGCGCGACCGCGTCGATATCCGGGTGCCGAGCGCCGTCGGCGACGAACAAGGCGACACCCTCGACATCGTTCCGCTCGGCATTCTCGCGCGTCACGTCGATCGCCACCGGATCGATATCGGTCGCCACCACCGTCGCCCCGGGCCACAGATCGACCGCGGCGAAGGCGAGCAGTCCGGTCCCGGTTCCGACGTCGATCACCTTGGCGAAGTCGCGCCTCCCGCTCGCCAGCGCGTCGAGCATCGCGAGGCAACCGCTGGTCGTGCCGTGATGGCCGGTCCCGAATGCCTGTCCCGCCTCGATCAGAAAGGCGCGGCCGCCGGCGGGCGGCGTCACCGGATGCGCGCTGGTGTGGACGACGAACCGCCCCTCGCGGATCGGCTCCAGCCCGGCCTGGCTCATCGCCACCCAATCCTGATCGGACAGTCGCTCGACCACCGGGTCATGCCCGCTCGCGCTCGGCACCAACGCGTGCAGCGTCGCGAGCATCGCCGCATCGGGTTCGTGCTCGAGATAGGCGTCGAGCCGCCAGCGCTCGACATCGTCCTCGACCTCCTCGGTGGTCATCAGCACCGCGTCGATCGCCAGATCGGAGGCGCTGTCGATCGCCTCCGCCTCGGCGCGGGTGCAGGGCAGGCTGACCTTCCACGATTCAGCGGACATAGCTCGCCCCGTTCACGTCGAGCACCGCGCCGGTCATCGACGCGGGCGCATCCAGCGCGCAGAAGCGCGCCACCGCCGCGACCTCCTGCGGATCGGCGACCCTGCCGAGCGGAATGTCGGCGAGCAATTTGTCGCCGCCGCGGCTGGCGAGATAGTCGTCCGCCATCCCGGTCATCGTGAAGCCGGGGCAGATCGCGAAGGCGAGGATGCCCTCCTTCGCATAGCCGCGCGCGATCGTCTTGGTCATCGCGACCATGCCGGCCTTGGCGGCGGCATAATGCCAGTGCGCCGGGCTGTCGCCGCGATAGGCGGCGCGGCTGGCGATGTTGACGATCCGGCCGCCGGTGCCGGCCTGCTGCCAGTGGCGCACCGCGAGCCGGCACAATTCGGCGGCGGCGGTCAGGTTGATGCGCAGCGTCCGCTCCCAGTCGGCGACCCATGCGTCATCGTCGCGATCGAGCGGGTTCGCCTCGAATACGCCGGCGTTGTTGACGAGCACGTCGATCGTCCCGCCGCTTTGCGCCAGCGCCGCGTTCCACAGCGCGCGCGGCGCGGCGGGATCGGCGAAGTCGGCGGCGATGCCGCTGCGCGTGCCGTGTCCGATCACCTGCACGCCGGTCGCGGTGAGGGTATCGAGGATCGCCGCGCCGATGCCGCGGCTCGATCCGGTCAGAAGAATAGCCATGCCGCGGCTTTAGGC
>NZ_SCMZ01000048.1:0-30341 GCF_005503285.1 Sphingomonas sp. 2SG | reverse complement strand
GTTGTGGGCGGTGCTGCTCGTCGCGATCCTGCCGCCGGTGGCGACGGGGACGGCGGCGCGGGCCGGCGGGGTGCCGCCGCGCCGGGCGCTCGCCGCGCTGGCGCTGACGGTGCCGGGCGTGCTGCCGCTGGCGTGGCTGAGCCCGCTGTCGCTGCTGGTCGCTGCCGCGATCGGCGTGGCGGTGCTGGGGTGGCTGGCGCGCTTCCTGCGGCGGCGGATCGGCGGCAGCACCGGTGATTGCCTCGGGTTCGCCGCCTACGCCGGTCAGCTGACGCTGCTGCTCGCAGTGGCGGCGGGATGATCGCGCAGGTGCTGCTCGTCCGCCATCCGCCGGTGGCGAAGGCGTGGGCGGGGCGGTGCTACGGTCGGTCCGACATGGGGTGGAGCCGCGACGGCGCGGCGCTGGCGCGACGGCTGGCGACCGAACTCGCCGCCGAACCGTTCGCGACGATCGTCCATTCCGGCGCGATCCGCACAAGGCGACTTGCCGGGATGGTCGCGCGGCTGACGGGGCGGCCGGTGCAGGACGATCCCCGCTGGCTGGAGCGCGATTTCGGAACCTGGGAGGGGCGACGCTGGGATGCGATCTGGCGCGAGACCGGCGACCTGATGGACCGGATGATGACGCATCCGCGCGACTTCCGCCCCGGTGGCGGCGAGACCGGGCTCGACCTCGCCCGCCGTGCCGGCGCCGCGTGGGATGCGCTGCCGCTTGCGGAGGACGTGCTGGTCATCAGCCACGGCGGGCCGATCGCGGCGATCCGGACGCGGCTCGCCGGTCTGCCGCTCGAACGGATGATCGCGGCAGTGCCGCCGTGCGGCGCGATCGTCCGTCTGCCGCGCCTGGGGTCAGCGGACGACGCGTAACCCCTTGGCGGTCTTGGGCGGCTGGTGGAGCAGCGCATCGACGCGCGCGGCGAGATCGACCTGGCGGAACGGCTTGGCGAGCCGCGGCACGTCGCCGGGCACGTCGGCGCCGGTCGCGGCATAGCCGGTGATCAGCAGCGCGGGCAGAGGGTGGCCGGTGGCGCGCAATTCGCTGATCAGCGCCGCGCCGGTTATCCCCGGCATCAGATAATCGGTGACGAGCAGGTCGACGTCGACGCCGCCGCGGATCGCCGCCAGCGCCTGGCTGCCCGATGCTGCCTCGACGACCTGATAGCCGATGTCGCGCAGCATGTCGGCGGTGGCGAAGCGGACGATGTCCTCGTCATCGACTAGCAGGATCTTGGCGGCGCGGCGCGCGGTGACCGGCTCGTTGCGATGGTCGGCGACCACCGCGGGTTCCTCCTGCGTCGCCGGCAGCCACAGTTCGACGCGCGTGCCGCGGCCCGGCTCGCTCGACAGTGTCAGCGTCCCGCCCGATTGCGCGGCGAGGCCGTGGATCATCGACAGGCCGAGCCCGGTGCCCTTGCCGACGCCCTTGGTCGAGAAGAACGGCTCGGTCGCGCGGGCCAGCGTCGCCTTGTCCATGCCGATGCCGGTATCGCTCGCCAGGATGCGGACGTAGCGGCCGGCGGACAGGCCGATGGCGTTGCGCTCGTCGACCGTCGCGCCGCCGACGGTGACGGTGAGCTGGCCACCGCCCGGCATCGCGTCGCGCGCATTGATCGCGAGGTTGAGCAGGGCGAGTTCGAGTTGGTTGGGATCGACCCGCGCCGACGGCAGATCGTCGGCGACCTCGATCGTCACCTTGATCGTCGGCCCGAGCGAACGGCGGATCAGATCGACCAGCCCCTCGATCAGCGCGCCGACGTCGACCGCCTTCGGCTGCAAGGCCTGACGTCGTGCGAAGGCGAGCAGCCGCTGGGTCAGCGTCGCGGCACGCTCGGCCGCCTGCATCGCGCCGCTGACCATCCGTTGCGTGCGCTCATCGTCCTTGTGCCGCCGCCGGACGAGATCGAGGCTGCCGACGATCGGGGTGAGCAGATTGTTGAAATCGTGCGCGACGCCGCCGGTGAGCTGGCCGATCGCGTCCATCTTCTGCGCCTGGGCGAGCTGGGCGTCGGCCTCTTTCCGCGTGGTGATGTCGGCGACGACGCCGGTCAGCCGTTCGGGCGCCCCATCGGCATCGTAGCGCATCCGCCCCTTCTTGCTGATCCAGCGACGGCTGCCGTCGGCACCCTGGATCGCGCATTCGACATCGAGCGAGCCGGTCCGCGCCGCATCGGTCAGCGCCGCAGCGATCTCGTCGCGCTGTGCCGGGTCGACATGGCCGATCAGCCGCTCGACCGACCAATAGGATTGCGGTTCGCCATAGCCGAAGATTTCATCGTGGCGCGGGCTGCGGCGGATATCGCCGCTGGCGACGTCGAGGTCCCAACTGCCCATGCCCGCCGCCTCGAGCGCGAATTCGAGGCTGTCGCGCGCCGCTTCGAGTTCGGCGGTACGCTGCGCCACCGCCGCCTCCAGCGTCGCGGCGGCAGTGCGCAGCTCGTATTGGCGCTGCCGTGCCTTGATCGCCGAGCGGACCGCGCCCAGCATTGCCTCGGCATGCAGCGGCCGTTCGAGCATCACGACGTTGCCGAGTTCGTCGAGCCGCTGCGCCGCCGCCGCCGAGCGCGGCGCGCGGCCGCCGTTGGCGAGCATCACGAAGGGCAGGTCGGACCAGGTCGGCTGCGCCGCGACCCAGGCGGCCAGCGCCGACCGGTCGCCGGCGACCAGCGCCTCCTCGGTGATCAGCACCGCGGCGACACCGCGCGCCAGTTCGGCGACGAGCGTCGCCAGATCGGGCACGATCTCCGCCGGGATCGCGCCGCGCCGCAGCAGGTCGGCGGCGACGAACGCATCGCGCCCCCGCGGCGCGAGGATGAGGACGCGGTCGTCCATCGTCATCCGCCACCGCCATCGGCCCGCGCGAGCAGCGTCTTGCTCTCGCCCGAAAAGCTCGGCGCGATGCCCAGCACGTTCTGGAACGACGCCAGCGGTTCGCCCAGATGGATGCCGCCGTCGCCGATGCGAAATTCCCTCATCGTACGCTCGTGGCGGGCGGTGCGCGTCTTGATGACCGAAATCGCCTGCCGCACCGCGCCGAACGCCTCGAAATAGCGGAGCTGGACCGCGGTGTCGGCGAGATAGCTGAGATCGATGTCGGCGCGCACGTCGCCGAGGATGCCGTGCATCCCGAGGATCAGCAGCGAGGCGACGCCGCGCTGGCCGAGATAGGTCAGCAGCTCGTGCATCTGGAGCATGAGGAACTGCTCGCTTGGCATCGATTGCAGATAGGCGTTTAGGCTGTCGATGACGATGATGCGCGCCGCATCGTCCTCGACGGCGGTGCGGACCGTCGCGGCGAATTCGCCCGGCGACAGTTCGGCGGGATCGATCGCGCGCAGCGTCAACTGGCCGTTGGCGAGATAGGGATGCAGGTCCATCCCCAATGCCTGCGACCGTGCGAGCAGCGTCGGTGTGCGCTCGTCGAACAGGAAATAGGCGGCATTCTCGCCGCGGCGCAGCGCCGCGATCATGCATTGCACGGTCGTCGTCGTCTTGCCAACGCCGGCGGGGCCGGTGAATAGCGTCGCCGTGCCGCGGACGAGACCGCCGCCGAGCAGCGCGTCGAACGCCTCCGACCCCGTCGACACGATCTCGAGGTCGTGCTCGGCCTGGTAATCGGCCGCGGTCAGCCGGGTATAGACCGTCAGGCCGCCACGCTCGATCTCGAAATCGTGATATCCCCCGCGGAAGCGCACGCCGCGCATTTTGACGACATGCAGCCGTCGTCGCTGCGCGCCGAATCCGGAGAGCGTCTGCTCGAGCGCAATCACGCCGTGCGCGATGCTATGCAATTGCAGGTCGTTGCCCGTCCCGCTCTTGTCGTCGAGGACGATCACCGTGCACTGGCGGGTCGAGAAGAAATGCTTCAGCGCCAGGATCTGGCGGCGATAGCGGATCGGGCTCTGTGCGAGCAGACGCAGTTCGGACAGGCTGTCGATGACGACGCGCGCCGGGCGCAGTTCGTCGACCTTGGCCATGATCGCGCGCACCGTCTCGCCCAGCTCGACTTCGCTGGGATGCAACAGCGTCTGTTCCTGATCGTCGCCCAGGCCATCGGCGGGCACCATCTCGAAGACGGTGATCGGATCGAGCGACCAGCCGTGCGTCTCGGCGACGGCGAGCAACTCCACCTTCGTCTCGGCAAGCGTGACGTACAGGCCGGCCTGACCGATCGCGGCGCCGGTGAGCAGGAAGCCGAGCCCCAGCGTCGTCTTGCCCGTTCCGGGGGTGCCTTCGACGAGATAGAGACGCTCGGGCGTCAGCCCGCCGTTGAGGACGTAATCGAGCCCCGAAATGCCGGTGGATGCCTGGGTCGATCGTATAGCCTGTGACAATCCGGTCTCCGTAAGACGTTTCCGGATGACGACGGTCCCGGTGCTGATTCTCGTTAGGAGTTTCGGCGTCTAGCGCCTAGCCGCGTCACCGTCGTGCCGTATCGGTCTTAGCGCGCTCCGCGGCAAAGGGTTCCGTGGCGTTCCAGCCCGGCCACGTCCGCCCCTCGGCGATCTCGCGGCCGAGCGCATAGGCGACGCTGCCTTCCTGCGCCGCGCCGGTCATGTCCCAGCGCGCGTCATATTCGTCGCAGGTCTGGTGATAGCAGCGCGCGTTATAGGCGCTGCGCTTCGCCTCGCCCGCCGCCATGCCGCCGGTGACGACGTCGCGGCCGGCACGGAAATAGACGCCCGGCACGCCCTTGGCGGCGAAGGCGTAATGGTCGGAGCGGTAATACCAGCCGGCTTCGGTGTTCTCCTCGGGGTCGACGCGCAGGTCCTGTGCCGCGGCGACGCGGGCGAGATCGGCCTCCAGCGGCGTGCGGCCGACGCCGATCAGCTCGAGATTGCGGGTGCGGCCGAGCACGACATGCGGGTCGAGGTTGAACTGCGCCGCGGTGGTCGCGAGCGGCAGCGCCGGGTGATCGGCATACCAGGTGGCGCCGAGCAGGCCCTTTTCCTCGGCGGTCCACAAAGCGAACACCACCGAGCGGCGCGGACGCGGTGCGGCGGCGAAGACGCGGGCGATGTCGAGCAGCGTCGCGGTGCCGGTGCCATTGTCGATCGCGCCGTTGCGGATGCGGTCGGCTGGCGGGTCGAAATCGTTCTCGCCATAGGCGTCCCAATGGGCGCCGTAGAGGATGCTGCCCGCGGCGGGATCGCTGCCGGGCAGGATGCCGACGATATTGTGGCTTTCGGTGCGATCGAGCCGCGTCGTCAGCGTCGCGCTGAACGTCGCATCCGGCAGGACGATGCCGGTGAAGTCGGCGCGCTGTGCGGCGCGCTTGGCCGCGGCATAGTCGAGCCCGCCCTGCGCGAGCAGCCGGACGCCGATGTCGTTGCGAAGCGTGCCGCGCAGGCCGAAGGCGGGCGGCACGCTGCCGGTATCGAGCGCATAGCCCGGCACCGCATCGCCGTTCGCCAGTTGCAGCCACGGATAGCTCGACGGGAAGGGGTCGTGGATCTGCACGAAGGCGGCGGCGCCGCGCTTCTGCGCCTCGGCGAGCTTGGTGCGCGCGGCGGGGCTGGAGGCGCGGCCGCCGAAGCCGAGGTCGCGCCCCGCCTCGACATCGGGATCGCCGGCCAGCGCCACCACCAATTTGCCGCGCACATCGACGCCGCGATAGGGATCGTAGCCGAGCCTGGGCTCGACCACGCCATAGCCGACGAACACCACGGGTATGCGGTCGAGCCGCGTCTCGCCGACGATGCGCGAACTGGCGGAGATTTCGACGCCGGGCCGCAGGGAGAGGGCGCTGCCGCCGAGGTCGAGCGTCATCTCGGCGCGCTCGCGCGTCCAGCGGAGCAGGGGAACGCGCTGGCGATAGCCCGCGTCCCCGGCCGGCTTGAGGCCGAGCTTGGCGAAGCGTTTTTCGAGGAAGTCGAGCGTGACCGGCTCGCCCGCCTGCGTCGGGCCGCGACCGTGGAAGCCGTCTGCGCTGAGCGTACGGACATCCGCCTTGATCCGCTCGGGCGAGAGGATCGGCGGCCTGGGATCGGTCGCTGCGATCAACAGCAGGGCGAGCGGGAGCAGGCGTTTCATGGCGGCGAAGGTGCCGCGGTTCCGGGCGGCGCACAAGCGGGGCTTGCGGAGGTTTCCGGGTGACGTTCGACTATTCCATTCGTCACCCCGGACTTGTTCCGGGGTCCACTGTGCGGCGAGGAGACCGGCTTGAGCGGATAAAGCGCGCTTGCGGCTGGGTGGACCCCGGAACAAGTCCGGGGTGACGGGCGGTTTGAAATCTTTCTGAGCCCACCGTGACCCTTTCCGCACTTGCGGCCCGCCCGCACGCCATGACAAAGCCGCGCGGATGCCCGCTTCGCTTCCCGCCCTCGGCCTCGACTTCGGCACGACCAACTCGGTCGCCGCGATCGCGCGCGGTGACGCGGCCGAACTCGTCATGCTCGACGCGCCCGACGGCGCGCAGGCGGTGTTCCGTTCGGCGCTGTGTTTCTGGGAGGACGGCGACGTTCGCGGCGGGCTCGCCTCCGAGGCGGGGCCGTGGGCGATCCGCGAATATCTCGACTTCCCCGAGGGCAGCCGCTTCATCCAGTCGTTCAAGTCGGTCGCCGCCAGCGCCACCTTCGAACATGCCAACGTCTTCGAACGTCGGTTGCGTTTCGAGGACCTCGGGACGCTGTTCGTCGACAAGATGCGGGCCCGCGCGCGCGGCCGGCTCGACGGGCCGATGGCGCGGGTCGTCGTCGGCCGGCCGGTCGCCTATGCCGGCAGCCGCCCCGACGAGGCGCTGGCACGCAGCCGCTACGATCTGGTGTTCGGCGCGCTCGGCGCCGAGGTCCATTACGTCTACGAACCGCTCGGCGCCGCGTTCAGCTATGCGGCGCGGCTGACCGAGCGCGCGACGATCCTCGTCGCCGATTTCGGCGGCGGCACCAGCGACTTTTCGGTCGTGCGCGTCGACGTGCCGGGCGCGGCGCGACGCTGCGTGCCGCTCGGCCATGCCGGCGTCGGCATCGCCGGCGACCGGTTCGACCAGCGGATCGTCGACCGGCTGGTGATGCCCTTGCTCGGCAAGGGCGGATCCTATCGTTCGTTCGACAAGGTGCTCGAGATCCCCGGCGGCTATTTCGCCGATTTCGCCGACTGGTCGCGGCTCGCGCTGATGCGCAACAAGCGGACGCTCGCCGAGCTGGAGAAACTGCGCCGCTCGGCGCTCGATCCCGAGGCGATCGGGCGGATGATCGCGGTGATCGAGCAGGAACTCGGCTACCGGCTCTACGACGCGGTCGGGCAGTTGAAGCGCGCGCTGTCGGAGGCGGAGCAGGCGCGTTTCGTGTTCGAGGGCGCCGGCCTCGCGATCGAGGCGGAGGTGACGCGCGACCAGTTCGAGGCGTGGATCGCGCCCGACATGCTGCGCATCGACGCCGCGGTCGATAGCGCGCTGGCCAGCGCCGGGGTCGAGGCGGCGGACATCGACCGCGTCTTCCTGACCGGCGGCACCTCGCTCACCCCGCGCATCCGCCGGCTGTTCGACGCGCGGTTCGGCGCCGAGCGGATCGCGACCGGCGGCGAACTCACCTCGATCGCGCACGGCCTCGCGTTGATCGGCTTGCAGGACGACATCGCCGCCTGGGCGAGCTGACGCGAGCCCGCCTGCGATATCGACCCTTGCCGTTCGCGTCCTGTCGCGCCTAGCATAGGTCACCCCTTCTGCCGGAGATTTCCATGCGCGCCATCCTGCTGTCCTCGCTTGCCCTGCTCTCGGTCGGCGTACAGGCGCAGCAACAGCCGGCGGGCGATATTCCGGCGCAGTTCAAGCTGGTCGACACCGCCAACGATTACATCAAGCGCGAAGTGATGATCCCGATGCGCGACGGGACCAAGCTCTATACCGTGATCGTCATTCCCAAGAATGCCACCAATGCGCCGATCGTGCTGACCCGCACGCCCTATAACGCCAAGGCGCGCGCCAACCGCAGCGACAGCGCGTCGATGCTGGCGACCCTGCCGCTCGCCGACGAGATTTTCGTCAAGGGCGGCTACATCCGCGTCTATCAGGACGTCCGCGGCAAATACGGGTCGGAAGGCGACTATGTCGTCACGCGCCCGGTGATCGGCCCGCTCAACCCGACCAAGGTCGATCACGTCACCGACGCCTATGACACGATCGACTGGCTGGTGAACAAGGCGAACCTGCCGCAGTCGAACGGCCGCGTCGGCATGATCGGCTCGTCCTACGAGGGCTTCACCGTGGTGATGGCGCTGCTCGCGCCGCATCCTGCGCTCAAGGTCGCGGCGCCGGAAAGCCCGATGATCGACGGCTGGATGGGCGACGACTGGTTCCATTACGGCGCCTTCCGCCTCGCCAATATCGCCTGGCTCGGCGGGCAGACCGGCTACAAGGGCAACGGCACCGTGCCGCCGACCGGCGGCTGGGACGATTACGACAATTTCCGCGAGGTCGGCTCGGCGGGCGACTGGGCGAAGAAGTCGGGCTACGACCAGCTCCCTTATTGGAAGCGGATGTCGCAGCATGCCGCCTATGACGACTTCTGGCAGGGACAGGCGCTCGACAAATTGCTCGCCGCCAATCCGTCGAACGTGCCCACGCTCTGGGAACAGGGATTGTGGGACCAGGAGGACATGTACGGCGCGACCACCGCTTGGGAGGCGCTGAAGGCGAAGGGCAAGGCGGGCAACAATTTTCTCGTGATGGGGCCGTGGCGGCACAGCCAGGTCAATCGCGACGGCCGCAGCCTCGGGCCGTTCCAGTGGGACGGCGACACCGCCGCGCAGTTCCGCGAGCAGATGGTGCTGCCGCTGTTCGACCAATATCTCAAGGACGGCCCCGCCGCGAACCTGCCGCAGGCGGCGATCTACAACACCGGCGAGAATCACTGGGACCGCCTCGCCAACTGGCCGCTCGCCTGCGAGAGCGGCTGTGCGGCGCCGCTCAAGCCGATCTATCTCCAGGCGGACGGCGGGCTGGGCTTCGAGAAGGCGGCGGCGGGCGGGGATAGCTATGTCTCCGATCCTGCCAAGCCGGTCCCGCATCTGCCGCGCCCGGTCAATTTCAAGGACGGGCGCTGGGGCGACTGGCTGGTCAGCGACCAGCGGGGATCGGACGGGCGGCCCGACGTGATGACCTATACGACGCCGGTGCTGACCACCGCGATGCGAGTGTCGGGCGCGCCGATCGCTGATCTTTATGCGGCGACGACCGGCACCGACGGCGATTTCGTCGTCAAGGTGATCGACGTCTATCCGGCGGAGAATGCCACCGATCCCAAGATGGGCGGTTACCAGCTGCCGATCAGCCTCGACATCTTCCGTGGCCGCTATCGCGACAGCTTCGCGCAGCCGAGCGCGATTCCGGCCAACAAGGTGCAGCATTACCGCTTCCGCCTGCCGACGGTGAACCACGTGTTCCAGCCGGGACATCGCGTGATGGTGCAGGTCCAGTCGACCCTGTTCCCGCTCTACGACCGCAACCCGCAGACCTATGTGCCCAACATCTTCTTCGCCAAGCCGGCGGACTACAAGAAGGCGACGGTGACGCTGCGCCGCGGCGGCGCGACGCCGAGCGCGGTGCTGTTGCCCGTGGTGCCGGTGGAGCAGACTCAGGCGCGGTAAGGGGTCAGCGGCGCGCAAGCGGCAGCGTCACGACGAACACCGCGGCGGCGCCATCGGCGAGATCGATCGTGCCGCCGCCGGCTTCGAGGAGCGAGCGGGCGATGGCGAGGCCGAGACCGGTGCCGCCCTCGCTGCGGCGGGTGGTGAAGAAGGGTTCGAACAAGCGCGCGGTGTCGCCCGCCGAAACGCCGGGGCCGTCGTCCGCCACCCGCAGCACCACCGCCGCGGCGGTGACGGCGCCCGCCACCAGCGCCACCCCGGCGCCCGCTTGCCGGCTGTTTTCGAACAGCGTCACCAGTGCGTGTTCGATCGTGCTGGCGGGTAGCGCGACCGGCGGCGGCGCGGCGGCCCAGGTCACGGTGATGGCGAAGCCGTCGCTGCGACAGGCGTCCGCGGTCCGTGCCACCACCGGCACCGGATCGGTCGCTTCGTCGACCGGCGCGGCCATGTCGGCGCGCGCCAGTTCGAGCAGCCGCGTCACCAGCAGCGCCAACCGCCCGGCATCGGCATCGGCATTGGCGAGGAAGCGGTCGCGATCCGCCGCAGCCATCTCCGGATGGTCCTGCATCAGTTCGATCGCGCCGCGGATGCCGGCGAGCGGCGTCTTGAACTCGTGGCTGACCGCATAAGCGAAATCGCGCAGATAGCGCGAGCGGCGCTCGATCGCCGCGTTCATCGCGGCGAAATCGGCATAGAGGCCCTGGATCTCGATCGCCGCGGTCGACGGCACCTCGGGTATCGTGCCGCGCCCGCTCGCCACCGCGCGCGTCGCCTGACCGAGCCGTTCGATCGGCCGGGTCACGCCGCGCGACAGGATGCCACTGAGCACCACCAGCAGCGCGAGGATCGCGGCGATGCCGATCGCGATCTTGCCGCGATCCTCGTAGATACCGCGGAACAGCGCGCGCGCCGATCGCGACACCAGCAGCACGCCGACGACGCGACCGTTGACGAGGATCGGCCGGGCATGATGGACGCGGATCGCCGCGGCGCGCGACAGCCATTCGAAGCGATAGACCGCGCGATAGGCGCCGTTCCGCCGCAGCACCGTCGTCGGCCGCCCGGCGAGCGCGGTGGCGACCTCCGGCAGGGCCGCATAGCTCCCGCGCCCGCCCGCCGCGATCCGGCCGCGCTCGTCGAGCAGCAGGATGCCGGCGAGCGTCGTCATCTGCGTCGCGTGCAGGATCGGCAGCAGGCGCGGCACCGCGCGCGTGACCGCCGCCGCGACCGGGCCGGCCGGCGCCGGGGCAGGGCGTTCGGGCAGGATCGGCGTCTGGCTGAGGTCGACGCCGTCGCCCGGCGGCACGATCGTCCGCGGCGACAGCCGGCCGTCGCCGCCCGGCCATTGCGCCGCCGCTGCGGCGGCGAGCGCCGCGCTCTGTGCGACCAGTTCCGCCTCGGTCTGGCGCACCAGCGTGTTTTCGTAGACGCGCAGGAACACCGCGCCGAAACCGGGCAGCGCGGCGACGAGGAACAGCGTCGCGAACACGATGGTGCGCAGCCGCAACCGCGGCCAGCGGCGTTTCGCCCACGCCTTGACCCGGCCGATCACGCCGCCCCGCACGCGCCCAGCCGATAGCCGATGCCGGGGCGTGTCTCGATCAGGTCGGCGCAGCCGAGACGCGCGAATTTGTGGCGCAGGTTGCGGATATGGCTATCGATCGTCCGGTCGGTGATCGCGAAGCCGGGACCGTGCAGCCGGTCGATGATCGCGTCGCGGCTGAACACCTTGGCGGGCATCGAGACGAGCAGACGCAGAATCGAGAATTCGGTGACGGTCAGCGTGACCTCGCGCCCCTCCCACAAGGCGCGCCAGCCGTCGAGATCGAGCCGCAGCCGGCCATGCTCGAGACCGCGCCCGTCCTCGACCGCGGGCGGGCGCGCCGCGGTGCGGCGCAGGATCGCCATCACCCGCGCGACGACCTCGCGCGGCGAAAACGGTTTGACGACATAATCGTCGGCACCGAGTTCGATGCCGAGCACGCGGTCGATCTCATCGTCGCGGCTCGACAGGAACAGGATCGGCACGTCGCCGTCCGCGCGCAGCCGGCGGCAGACCTCAAGCCCGTCCATCCGCGGCATGTTGATGTCGAGGACGACGAGATCGGGGCCGTGCGTGCCGGCGAGCGCGAGTCCCGCCTCGCCGTCGGCTGCCTCGATCGTGTCGAGCCCCGCCTTCTGGAAGGCGAAGACCAGCAATTGGCGGATATGGGGATCGTCGTCGACGATCAGGACGGTGCGCGGCATCGGGCACAGGATCATCGTTGCGGGTCCTTAGTCAATCGGCCGTCGCAGCTTCGCGGCGCATAGTGCCGTGGTGCGTCGATGCCAGCGACCGCGGCGAGGCGGCGCGCGTTGCGGAAGGTCCAGCCGTGCCAGCTCGCCTGTTCCGCCGCGGTGCTCGTCTGGATCGTCCAGCGCAGGGTGGCGAGACGGTCGCGCAATGCCGGCGTGCCGGCGTGGCGTTCGAGCGTCGCCAGTGGCAGCAGCGCCGACGATCCCAACCGTTCGAGATAGCAGAGATCAAGCGGCGGCCCGGCGCGACCTCTGGCGAGCGCGACGCGGACGTTCCAGGCCGCGGCGGTCGCACCGAGGTCGACGACGGTACAGGCGGCGAGCACCAGTGCGGCGGCGAGCGCATTGGCGTTGATGAGCCACGCCGCCGAGCGCGCGGCGAGCAGCCGCCACAGGATCAGCGCCAGCCCGGTCGCGACCAACGTCATCCAGATCAACGCGGCGAGGCGCAGCACGGTCATGCCATAAGCGTCGACGTAATCGATGAGGCGCAGCGCACTCGACGCGACGAGCAGCAGATTCTGCGCGATCCACACACTCACCAGCCGGCGCACCAGCGGATGCGCGGCGCTGGCGCTGCCCGGGCGGAGCGTGACCAGCACGAACAGCGCGGCGAGCAATGCGGTCACGATCAGCGCATAGGCGCCGCGATGCGCATAGTCGGCCATCGTCACGCCGGCGGGCAGTGGCGCGCCGCTCCATAGAAAGGCGATATCGAGCCCGTTCTGGATCGCGAAGATCGCGTTGAACGTCGCCAGCGACAGGATCAGCGTGCCGATGCCGGTCTGCGGCAGGGCGGGGGCGCCGGCAGGCCCGTCCCAGGCGGTGACCGCGGGATGCGGACGCAGCGTCATCCACACCGGCAGCAGCACTGCGACGGCGAGCATGCCGCGCCAGACGGCGGTTGCGGCATCGGGCAGCGCGATATCGGCGAAGGCCAGCGCGACGAGGGGATTGGCATTGGCAAAGAGGGCGAGGAACAGTGCGCCGCCGGCGATCGGCAGGACCAGCGCCGCGGCGACGGCGCGCAGTTGCACCCCCGGCACGCGGCGGCGGACCTGAGCGCGGCCGACCCAACCGAGATCGCGGAGCGGACCGACCAGCGCGGTGATGCCCAGCCAGACCAGCCGCACCGCCCAGGTCGCGGCATTGTCGAAGCGCCGCCGCGGCAGCAGCGCCGCGAGCGTGATCGCGACGAGGAACAGCAGCACCGCGAGTGGGCTGGGGTCGTCGATGATCGCAAGCACGAACGCCGCCGCGGCGGCCGCGGCGATGCTGGCAGCGCGGTCGCGGCGAACCGCGGGCCGCATCAGGCAGAGCGCCGCGACCCAGATCAGCGCGGCGAGCGACAGCAGGATCGAGGCGTCGGCGATCACCGCCTCGACCAGCGCGATCAGCGCGGCGGTGGTGGCGATCTTCGCCATGAGGGGGGTCGGTCGTGGTCGCGGCATGTCATCCTCCCGTTCGGAAGGACGGCTTGTCGGCCCGCGCGACGCTCGGGCGATGGTGCGACCGGTGCGCGGTCGGGGGAGACTTCGTGCAGATCCGGTGCAGTCAGCCCTGCGTCGTCGCGCGTTTGGCCGAGCCGTCGCGCAGCGCCCAGCGTAGCACCGAGGCGATGCCAGCGACGCCGGCGCGGACCGCAGGCTTGCCGAGCGGCGGGCGGTCGAGACCGTGCATCCGCGCCGCCCAGTCGGGGAGGAGGTCGATGCCGCCCTCCATCAGCACGGTCTGCGCGGGCGCCATCGCGAGGCTGGCGGGTTGCTGGCGGAGCAGCGCGCGCGAGACTTCGCGGGTGCGGTGGTCGACGCGTAGCTGCGGGCGGATCGCGAGGAGATAGGCGTCGAGCGCGGCGCGCGTCCTGGGTACGCCGGTCGCGCCGAGCCGCTCGGCGACGACGGCATATTCGGCAAGATAGCGGTCCTGCTCCGTCGCCGGGAAGGCGGGGTCGCGATAGCGGCGGTGCGCGGCGAGGAAGCTCGCGACCTCGGCGACATGGACCCAGGTGAGCAGGTCGGGATCGTTGGCGCTGTAGGGCGTGCCGTCGGGCAGCGTGCCGGCGACGCGGTCGTGGATGCGCCGCACCTTGGCGATCAGCGCCTCGGCGGTGGCGGTCGAGCCGTAGGTGGTGCCGGAGATGAATTGCGCGGTGCGACGCAGCCGGCCGAGCATGTCGCGGCGGAAGTTGGAATGGTCCCACACCCCCGCCAGCGCACCCGGATGGAGCATCTGGAGCAGCAGCGCGGCGACACCGCCCGCCATCATCGCGGTGAAGTCGCCATGGACGACCCAGGCGGCCGAGCCGGGGCCGAACAGGCCGTCGTCGCCGGGCGGGCGGGTGAGATCGACCGCGCCGTCGCCAAAACCGACCAGCCGATGCACCTGAGTCTGGATCGTGTCGCGAAGATCGGCCATGCTGTGTCATCTAGTGCGGCCCGGCGGCCAAACCAGTGACGGGAGACGTAACGATGCGCCTGGCTCTTTCGATGTTCGCAGCGGCGGCACTGACCACCGCGGTGGTGGCGCAGGACAAAGCGGCGCCCGCCGGCCCGGCGATCACGCGTGCGCTCGCCGATCCCGCCCGCGCCGATCAGGCGGGCGACGATGCGCGCCGACAGGCGGCGGCGGTGCTCGCCTTTTCGGGTGTGAAGCCGGGCGACACGGTGGTCGATTACCTGCCGGGCGCAGGCTATTGGACGCGGATCTTCACCGGCGTGGTCGGGCCGAAGGGCAAGGTCTATGCGCTGTGGCCCGCCGCCGGCGCGAAATATGCCGAGAAGAGCCTGCCGGCGTTGCAGGCGCGCGGCCTCGCCAACGTCGTCGCACAGGTGCAGTCGACCAACCTGCCGACCACGCCGCAGCCGGTCGACCTGTTCTGGACGGTGCAGAATTATCACGACATCCCCAACAAGGGCGCGGGCGAGCCGGCGTTGCGCGCGTTCGACGCGGCGGTGTTCAAGCTGCTCAAGACGGGCGGCACCTATGTGGTGATCGACCATGCCGATGCGCCGGGCACCGCGATGTCGGGTACCGAGACCAAGCATCGGATCGATCCGGCGGCGGTGCGGCGGCAGGTCGAGGCGGCGGGGTTCCGCTTCGCCGGCGCGAGCAAGGTGCTGGCCAATCCGGCGGACGACCATAGCAAGAACGTGTTCGATCCGGCGGTGCGCGGCAAGACCGACCAGTTCGTGCTGAAGTTCCGGAAGCCGTAACCGCCCATAGTCTTCCCCGTCAGCGGGAGGGCTACCTCGGATGACCTTTCGCAGTGTTGCGGCGGCATTTATAGTCCCGTCATGCCGGACTTGATCCGGCATCCCGCTTCTTCGCGCCGTTGAAGAAGCGGGACCCCGGATCAAGTCCGGGGTGACGGAGCGGGTTTGGAAAGTCGTCCAAATCATACGGATGGTCATATGCGATGGCCCTGCCCGATAGGGGAATTGGGGGCCTTTTGTTCGGGTTGCGCGTTACCTCGCCGACTTTTCGGAAGGGAATGCCTGTGCCGTCGTTGACCAAGACCCTCGCCGCCGGAATCGCCGGTGGCCTCGTCGCCAGCCTGGCGATGAACCTGTTCCAGTCGGTGAGCGCGCCGGCGTTCGGGCAGACGGGGAGCAACGACGATCCCTCGACGGTCAAGGCGGCGGACAGCGCCAAGCAGGCCGTCACCGGCGATGCGGTGACGCAGAAGCATCGCGCGGCGGCGGGCAGTCTCGTCCATTACGCGACCGGCGCCGCGCTTGGTGCGGGCTATGCGCTGGCGGTGCGGCAATGGCCCGAGTCGAACGCCGGGTTCGGATCGGCGTTCGGGGTCGGCGTCGCGACGATGCTCGACGACGTCGCGGTGCCGGCGTTCGGCTGGGGTCCGGGGCCGACCGAGACGCCGCCGGAAACGCATGCCTACGGGCTGGTCAGCCATGTGGTGTTCGGGCTGGTGCTGGAAGGCACCCGACGGGCGATCGTCGAGGCGCTCGACTGAGTCGAATTGCGGCAGGATTGCGGCAACGTGGACAAGATGGACACCTTAACGGAAACGATCCGGATCGATCGTTTCCGATTTGATGGTGATAGACGGACGATGGGATAACGCATCTGGCCATTTGCTTGCTCTTGTCCTTTCCCGCCGCGGGGTGGGACAGCGACGGGGCCGTGATGGAGAAACACCACCGAGGACGTCGCTTACCTCCCCCTCCGTCATGCCTTCGGCATGCCACAGTGCCGGGTCGCCCATGCCCCCGGCATGGGCTTGGATTGCCGGGGGCAATCCACCCCGGCACTCCCCGGCGGGGGAGGATTTAGCCGCCGCTTAGGACGCTTGGCAGGTGTAGGACAGGGGTGGGCGATTTCCCTTGCAAGAGAAGGCGGTGGCGTCAGTGGCGTCCTATACCGCGGCGCGCAGGGTGGCGCGGACGCCTTGGGGGCGGGGTTCGTATTCGACGATCGTCTGCAGGCTCTGCGCCATCGCGCGGATCAGCTTGGTGCCGAGGCCGGTGCCCTTCGGCGTCGCTTCGGCGGGCATGCCGCAGCCGTCGTCCTCGACCGAGAGACGGAAGGCCCGGTCGCCGTCCGCCGCCAGCATCACGCGGATCTCGCCGCCGTCGCCGGCGGGATAGGCATATTTGCAGGCGTTGGTGACGAGTTCGGTGACGATGACGCCGAGCGAGACCGCCTTGTCGGTGGGCAGGCGGATCGGTTCGGCGGCGACGCGTAGCGCGTGCGGGGCGTCACCGCTGGTCAGCGTATCGGCGAGTTCGGCGACGAGCGAGCCGAGATAGTCGCGCATGTCGACGCTCTCGACGTCATTGGCCGAATAGAGGCGGCGGTGGACCTGCGCGATCGCGCCGATCCGCCGTTGCGTATCGTCGAGCGCGGCGCGCGCGGTCGGATCGGCGAGCGCGCCCGCCTGCAACCGCACCATCGCCGAGACGAGCTGGAGCGAATTGGCGACGCGATGATTGACCTCGCCGAGCAACGCCTCGAGCCGCGCGTTGCTGGCGCGCAGATCCTCCTCGGCGCGCGCCTTCTCGAGCGCCAGCCGGCTGCGGTCGAGCACCTGATCGAAACTGGCGGCGAGCAGGTCGAAGAAGTCGTCGCCGATCGTCTTGACGACGTAATCGGCGGCCCCCGCCTTGAGCGCGGCGACCGCGATCCGCCCTTCGTCCGACCCGGTGACGTAGACGACCGGCGGCATGACGGGGAGCGCGGCGAGCCGTTCGAGCGTCTCCAGCCCGTCCATCCCCGGCATGTAATGATCGACCGCGATCAGGTCGAACGGCTGCGACGCCGCCAGCACCAGCCCCTCGGCGCCGCCCTCCGCGGTGGTGACGCGATAGCCGCGCCGCGCCAGCCCGCGCGCGGCGAGGCGGCGGATGCCGTCGTCGTCGTCGATATAGAGTACGCTGGGGTTGGCGGCTTCGGCCAGATCAGTGTTCCTCGACCGCGGGAACCTGGATCACCGACAGGAACAGGCCGAGCTGGCGGATCGCCTGCGCGAAGCTTTCGTAATTGACCGGCTTGGTGATGTAGACGTTGCAGCCGAGATCGTAGCAGCGCTGGATCTCGATCTTGTCGTCGGTGGTGGTCAGCACCACCACGGGGGTCCGCTTCAGCGGGCTGCCTTCCGCCTTGATCCGCTGGAGGATGTCGGTGCCGCTCATGTCGGGCAAATTGAGATCGAGCAGGATCAGCGCCGGCGCGCCCTTGGCGGGACCGTCGTCCGCCTCGAACAGATGGTGAAGCGCCTGGGTGCCGTCGGTGAAGTGCTTGATATCGTTGAGGATGCCGGCGCGACGGATATTCTTCTCGATCAGCCGGGCATGGCCTTCGTCGTCCTCGATCATCACGATGCCGACGGATTGATGGGCGTTCATGCTGCGCTGTCCTGACTGACGTAGGTCTTGGGAAGATTGAGGCGGAAGGTGGAGCCGCGGCCCGGTTCGCTCTCCACGTCGATCGTGCCGCCGAGACGATAGGCGAGCGCCCGGACGTGCGCCAGCCCGATCCCCTCGCCGGGCTGGTCCTGCTGGCCCGAGCGGCGGAACAGGTCGAAGATGCGCTGGTGATCGCGCGGATCGATGCCGCGGCCGTTGTCGGCGACCGACAGGATGACGCGGTCGCGCCGTGCCTCGCCGGCGACGGTGATGACGCCGGGACGGCCGGGCTGGAGATATTTGGTGGCGTTCTCGATCAGGTTCGACAGGATCTGTTCGAGCGCGACGCGGTCGGTGACGACCGGCGGGATCGGGCGGCGCACGCTGAAGCTGATGCCGCGCTCGTCGAGCAGGTGGCGGATCGAACCGGCGACGGTGTCGGCGATCGCGCCGGGGTCGATCGTCTCGGGTGCGATGACGCGGCGGCCCTCGCGGGACAGCTTGAGGATGGCGTTGATCAGCCGGTCCATCTTCTGCGTCGAGGTGCGGATGAAGCCGATCGATTCGGGCAGGTCCTCGCGCACCGCGAGCCGCGCCTCCTCGCTGACGATATGCGGCGCCTCCGCCTCGGCACGGTCGACCAGTTCGGTGAGCGGGGCGGTCGCGGCGGCGAGTTCGGCGGTGAAGCCCATCACGTTGACCAACGGCGAGCGCAGGTCGTGGCTGACGATATAGGCGAAACGCTGGATCTCTTCGTTGGCGCGGCTGAGATCGGCGGTCCGCTCGTGCACGGTCTCTTCGAGATGCTCGTTGAACTCGCGCAGCGAATCGCGCGAGCGGGCGAGGTCGCGGGTATAGCCGAGCACGGTGAGCAGCGAGGCGAGCGCGACGAGGGCGAGCAGCACCGCGGCGAGCGCGAGGATGCCGTAGAAGATGCGCACGCTGCGCTGCTGCGCGGCGTCGCGCTCGGCGAGCAGGCGGCGTTCGGTCACCGCCATCCGTTCGAACGCGTCGCGGATCGCGGTGAGGCGGCGGACGCTCGCCTCGGTGCGGAACAGCGTGACCGCGGTGTCGGCGCGGCCGGCGTCGATCAGCGCGATCGTGCGCGCGCGCTGGGTGAGCAGCGCCTGGATCTCGCCGCGGAGCTGCCCGAGCGTCGCGATCTGCGTCGGATTGTCGCGGGTGAGGCCTTGCAGATAGCCGAGCGCGGCGGGGGTCGCCGCCGACCAGCGATGATAGGCGTCGCGATATTCCGGGTTGCCGGTGAGCAGATAGCCGCGCCGCGACGCCTCGCCCTGTTCGATCAGGCGGCGCGCGTTGCTGACCGCCAGTTCGACCTCATAGGTGTGGTTGACGGAACGGGTGTGGCTCTCGTTCTGCCCCGTCGCCCAGCCGGCGCCGATCCCCGCCGCGACGAGCGCGAGGAAGCCGAGCGCCATGAACGTGACGAGCAGGCGGCCGAAACGGCTCTCGGACACGACGAACGGGTTGCGGACTTTTCTGATCACGCGCGCGGCTTTACGCGAGCCGATGTCGTTACGCCAGCGATGCTGTCGGGGTGGGGCGCGTGGCGATACCGGCTGCCCATCCCGTTCGCCCTGAGCCTGTCGAAGGGCCGTGAGTCTCACCTGCCCCCTTCGACGCCGCCTGCGGCGTCGCTCAGGACAGGCTTCGACAGGCTCAGGGCGAACGGCGGGAGGTGTCTGCCGGCAGGCGGGGTAGCGAGGCCTACAGCAGCAACTCCTGCGTGGTGGCGCGGCCGACGGCGCCGCCGCCGCTGCGGCGGTCCATCTCGGCATTGGCGGTGAAGCGGATGTCGGGGTCGCGATCGGCCATGAACGCCATCAGGCTCTCGTGGTCGAGCTCGCTCCACGCCTTGCCGCGGTGCGGGCCGTAGCGGACGCGGGGGATCAGGCCGGGCGTGCGCGACCAGTCGAGCAATTGCGCGACGCTCGCTTCGTTGAGCTGGTCGCGCAGATGATGCGCGGTGACATAGGCGTCGGGGAAGGCGCGGTGGACGGGCAGGCCGCGGTCATGGTCGAGACCGTCGGGCTTGCGCCAGTAGCGCAGCACCTGATTGGAGAAGCTCGGCGAATCAGGCCAGAGGCGCAGCGCGCATTTCCAGGTGCAGATCCACTCCTGACCATGGGTCAGATTGGGGGTGCAGAATTGCTGCTCGAAATCGGCGCGGTGCGCGGCGAGCGCGAGGCGGCGCGGATAGGGATCGAGCACGCGGCGGGCGACGTCGTGCCACCACGGCGCCTCGGCGACATGCTCGTCGAGAATATGGTGGATCGCCTGGGTGATCGGCGGGATGGCGCGGCCGGGGTTGACCAGGATCGCGCCGCCTTCGCCTTCCAATTCCCAGCGGCCGTCCGGCTGGAGCGCGACGTCCTGCCAGCCGATCTCGCACACGCCATGCGCCGGCGGCGCGCTGCCGGTGGTTTCGAGGTCGATGACGCGGATGATCTGGGGGGTCGGTCGCATTATGCCCTAAATGGGCGCTTGCGGGCGATTATGCCAGTGCGAAGGGGGCGTCTCTGCCGTTCGTCGTCGGGATGACGAATGTGGGTGGGCCTTACCGATAATCCTCGTCGTCGATGTCCATCTCGCGCACCCCGCGCAGGCGGCGGGCGCGGTCGACGAGCTTGCGCAGGCCTTCGCGGCGCTCGCGCGCGGCGGGGATGTCGCGCAGCACGAATTGCGCGTTGCCGGTGGTGCGGTCCGACGAGGTGATGGTGATCGTGCCGATGTCGGTGATCTGGTTGACCAGCGAATAGTCGACGCGCACGTCCTTGATCCGGTACAGTTCGATCTCGTCGATCGACTTCATGACGAGGCCGCGCTTCACGATCAGCCGCTGGTCGGTGATCTCATAGGACGCCGACAGATTCTGTAGCCAGCGCACCGCGATGACGATCAGGCCGACGCCGATCGCACAGGCGAGGATGGTCAGCCAGCCGGTGAAGCTGCCGAACAGCCAGCGATTGGTGCTCGAGCGGAAATTGTCGACCGGCCGTTCCGTGCTGTAGGTCCCCACCATAAGCCGACCCTATCCGGCGCGCCGCGGCTGTCAATCGCGCGCGACGCCGCACGCCGCCAGCGCCGCGTCGATCTCGGCGAGCAGCGCGTCGAGCCCGGCCTGATCGGCGGCTTCGGCGCGGGCGGTGAGCACGTCCTGCGTGTTCGAGGCGCGCAGCAGCCACCAGCCCCGCGGCGTCGTCACGCGGACGCCGTCGATCGCGATCACCGGCGTACCGGCGGCTTCGAGGCGGGTGCGGACCTCGTCGATCACCGCGAACTTGCGTGCGGGATCGACCGGGAAGCGCAGGTCGGGGGTGTTGACGAGCGGCGGCATCGCGTCGCGCAATTGGGTGAGCGAGCGGCCGGACAGATGTACCGCGCGGATCAATTGCACCGCGGCGTGGAGCGCGTCGTCGAAGCCGTACCAATCGTGCGCGAAGAAGATATGGCCGCTGAGCTCGCCGGCGATCGGCGCGTGGTGGGCGAGCATCGCCTCCTTCATCAGGCTGTGGCCCGTCGCGCCCATCACCGGCGTACCGCCGAGTTCGGCGATGCGGTCGAAGACGAATTGCGAGGATTTGACGTCGGCGACGACGGTCGCGCCGGGCAGATCGGCGAGCACTGGCGCGATCAGCAGGCTGAGCAACTGGTCGCCCCACAGCACGCGGCCGGCGCCGTCGATCGCGCCGATGCGGTCGCCGTCGCCGTCGAAGGCGATGCCGAAGTCGAGTCCCTCGCGGCGGACCAGCGCCTTGAGGTCGTCAAGATTATGTTCCTCGGTCGGGTCGGGGTGGTGGTTGGGGAAGCGGCCGTCGACCTCGGTGTAGAGCAGATGATGCTCGCCGGGGAGCCGCGCGGTCAGCGCCTCGACCGCGGGGCCGGCGGCGCCGTTGCCGCAGTCCCAGCCGATGCGGTAGCTGCCGCCGCCGTGGCCGGCGAGGAGCCGCGCGACATAGGCGTCGAGCACGTCGGCATCGGTGACGGTGCCGGCACCCGCGCTCCACGCGCCCGCGGCGGCGAGGCGGGCGAGATCCTGCACGTCGGCGCCGTAGAAGGAGCGGTGGCCGAGCACCATCTTGAAGCCGTTGTCGTCGCGCGGATTGTGGCTGCCGGTGACGTGGATGCCGGCGTCGACGCCGAGCGTCGCCTCGGCGAAATAGAGCATCGGCGTCGGGCCGATGCCGATCCGCACCACGTCGACGCCGCCCGCGGTAAGGCCGGCGACCAGCGCCGCCTCGAGTTCGGGCGAGGAGAGGCGGCCGTCGCGGCCGACCGCGACGCGGCGGCCGCCCACGGCGCGGACGCGGGTGGCGAAGCTGCGGCCGATCGCCGTGGCGTCGGGGGTGCCGAGATTGCGGCCGACGGTGCCGCGCACGTCATATTCCCGAAGGATTGCGGGCGACAGGACGTGGCTCATCCGCCGCGGCGCAGCGCGCCGAGCAGCAGGTCGCGCGCCGCGTTGATCTCGGTGCTTGCCGCCGCCGAGCCGCCGCGATCGGGATGCGATTCGGCGAGCAGGCGGCGATGCGCGGCGCGAATCTCGCTCTCGTCGGCCCCGGCGCGCAGGCCGAGCACCCGGTGCGCGCGCTGCGTGTCGGTGAGCGTCGCGCGTTTGGGGGCGGGGCGGAGATAATGCCAGGCGAACCAGATCAACGCGATCGCGAGCAGCCACTTCATGCGGCGAACTGCGGCGCGGCGGGCTCGGGCAATTGCAGCGCGCTCATCATCTCGCGCAATTCCTGGCGCGAGGCGACGTGGCCGAGGCCCATCGCGCCGAATTCCTTCGAATCGATCATCGTCAGCCCGGCGGGGAACAATTCGCGATAGATGACGCGTTCGCCGAGGCCGGGGATGATGCGGAAGCCGACGCGCTTGGCGAGCTGGCCGAGCGCATCCGACACGCGGCGCATGTTGCGCGCCTCGATATGCTGGAGGCGATTGCGCAGCACGACCCAGTCGATCTGGGTGCCGTCGGCGCGGGCGCGCTGCTTGCGCGCGTCCCAGATCAGCTCGGAATAGAAACTCGGCCGGGTGACGTTGAACGTCTCGGGATCGACCTGGCCGATCAGGTCGAAGTCGACGAAACTGTCGTTCATCGGCGTGACCAGGGTGTTGGACAGCGCCGCGGCGGTGCGCGCGAAATAATCGTCGCGACCGGGCGTGTCGATGATCAGGAAGTCGGCACCGTCGGACAGGCGCTGCCACGTCTCCTCGAACACCGACTCGCTCTCGCCGTCATGCGTCGCGTGGATCGGCATGGGAAGGTCGCTGCCGGTCCGCTTGATCGTCGCGGCGCGGTTCTCGAGATAGCGGCCGACGGTACGCTGGCGATGGTCGAGGTCGAAACAGGCGACCTTGGCGCCCTTGGCGGCGAGCGCGATGGCGACGTGCACCGCCGTCGTCGACTTGCCGGTGCCGCCTTTTTCATTGGCGAAGACGATGACGTGTGGCCCTGCGGGCACGGTTCGTTCCTTATCGATGCTGGCGGGTTGCTCGGTCACGACGCTCTTCATAGAAGCCGCGCGCTCATTGTTCGAGGGATTAAACGGTGCTGACGGTTCGAGACCTGGACGGGCTGCGCGCGGCGGTCGCCGCATTCCGCGCCGACGGCGCGACGATCGCGCTGGTGCCGACGATGGGCGCGCTGCACGCCGGCCATATGGCGCTGGTCGAGGCGGCCCGCCGGCCGGGCACCAAGGTGATCGCGTCGATCTTCGTCAACCCCAGGCAATTCGGCCCGAACGAGGACCTCGCCCGCTATCCGCGGCGCGAGGCGGCCGACGCGCGCCTGCTCGCCGAGGGTGGCTGCGACCTGCTGTGGCTGCCGCCGGTCGAGGTGATGTATCCGGCGGGCTTCGCGACCAACGTCGGCGTGACCGGGGTCAGCGACGGCTTCGACGGCGCGGCGCGGCCGGGCCATTTCGACGGCGTCGCCACGGTCGTCACCAAATTGTTCAACCAGACCGGTGCCGACATCGCCTATTTCGGCGAGAAGGACTTCCAGCAGCTCGCCGTGATCCACCGCGTCGTCGCCGACCTCGACATGGCGATCGAGATCGTCGGGGTGCCGACGCAGCGCGACGACGACGGCCTCGCGCTGTCGTCGCGCAACATCTACCTCGACGACGAGCAGCGCGCCAAGGCGGTGGCCTTGCCGCGTGCGCTCGGCGTCGCGGCGCGGGCGGTGGGGCGCGGCGACGATGTCGAGACCGCGCTCGCCGAGGCGCGGGCGACGCTGATCGCGGCGGGGTTCGCGATCGATTACGTCGCGCTCGCCGATGCCGAGACGCTGGCCGAGTCGCCCGCGGCGGATCGGCCGCGCCGGCTGCTCGCCGCGGCGCGGATGGGCGCGACGCGGCTGATCGACAATGTCGCGATCGAGCCGATTGGCTAAAAAGCGCAGTTGCCGAGCCGTTAACCAATTGTCAGGACGAATCGCGGATGGTGCCCTCATGAGCAATGGGGGCAAACCATGGGCAACAGTTTCAAGAGCGCGCAAATCCTCATAGACAGCCGTATCGCCGACGCGATGCGCGGCCGGCCGGAGGCATTGTTCGACCTCGGCGTCTGCTACCAGACCGGCACCGCCGGCGCGGGCGTCGACCTGATCGAGGCACATAAATGGTTCAACCTCGCCGCGGTGGCGGGCTTCAGCGAAGCTGCTTATGCGCGCGCCGAGGTCGCCGACAACATGACCGCGCGCGAGATCGCGCTGGCGCAACGCCAGGCGCGCAACTGGCTGGGCATGACGCAGCGGCAGGCGGCGTAACGACCGAAGGCCGTCCGGCGACGTTGAACGGCGGTTCGGGCGGCGTGCCGGCCTGAGCGGGGTTGCCGCTCACGGCGCGTGCCGGCCCGCCTGCTGCCCGGCGGCATGCGTCAGACGGTCCCAATTGCCGTGGGCGAATGCCTGTCGTGCGGCGTCGTCGAGCCCGACCGTGTCGAGAAAATGGCGGGGCGCACCGCCTTCCTTATATTGATACGGGAAATCGGTGGAGAACAGCAGGCGCTCGGGACCGACGATTTCGAGGCAGCGGTGAAGATAGGTCTCGCTCCACATGCCGCTGCCGGTGACGTACAAATTGGTGCGGGCATAGTCCGACAAGGACCGTTGCAGATCGAGCGCGCGCGCGAAGACCGCCGATGTCCGCTCCAGATAGAAGAGCACCACCTCGCCCCAATGGCCGAGGATGATCTGCAAGTCGGGCAGCGCATCGAACACGCCGGCTGCGGCCAGACGCAGCCATTGCAGGCCCGCTTCATAATGCCAGCCGAGGCCGAACGCCGCCAAAGCGAGGTCGGCGGTTTCGCCGATCCCCGAATAATTGGCCTGACGCACCTCCGCCAGCGGGGTCTGCGGATGGATGAACAGCGGCACCTGCAGCTCTGCCGCCTTGGCGAGCAGCGGGCGCAGCGCGGGATGATCGAGATGCCGCTCTCGCGTGCGGCCGCAGAGCAGCGCGCCCTTCAATCCGAGGTCGCGGACCGCGCGTTCGAGTTCGCGCGGGGCGGCGTCCGTGTCCGGTGTCGGCACGGCGGCCAGGCCCTGAAAGCGGTCGGGATGGCGGGTACAGGTTTCGGCGATCAGGTCGTTGACCCTCTGCGCGGTTTCGACCGCGGCGGCGGGGGTAAGATTGTGCAGCCCGGGCGTGGTGAGCGAGAGCACCTGTACGTCGACGCCCTGCTCGTCCATCAGCGCGATCCGGCCGTCGCCGAGATCCGCGAGGCGGCGGCCGTTTTCGCCGCCATCGGCGAAGGCCGAGACCGGATCGTGCGGCGGCGGCGCGGCGTCCCAGGCGTCGCGGACGAATGGGGGCAGGATATGCTCTTCGATCGCGATCAGGCGCATGGGCAATCTCCCGGCAGGGTCAGCCTCGCTCAACGAGGCGCCGCGGCATTCGTTGCTGCCGGCACGAGCGCCTGCCGGATCGGCTCCACCCAGCGGTCGCGGTCGATGTCGTACAGAATGAAGTCGCTGTCGAACTGCCAATAGGCCCAGGGGAAGCCGTGCGCCTCCGCTTCGCGGCGGACGGTCGCGGTGTAGCGGGCGCGGGCCGCCATCGGCGTGCCGCTTTTCTCATAGGCGCCGAATTCGCCCATCAATACCGGGCGATCGTTCGCCTTCGACCATGCGCCGACGGTGTCGTAATCGGCCTTGATCCGCTGTTCGTCCGCGGCGGTGAAGGGCACGTTCTTCACGGCGGTCAGCTCGGGCGCCCAGGGCGCGCCCTGATGGGTGAAGCGGAACGGCTCGTAGGAGTGGAAGGTGACGAGGATGTTGCGGTCGGCCGCAGGCAGCTCGAGCTTGGGCAGTTCCTCGAGATTGTTCCAGCGGCTCGGGCCGATCACCAGCGTGCGGTCGGGGTTCGAGCGGCGAACCAGAGGGATGAGGGTGCGCAGCATCGCATTCCAGCGCGCGGCGTCGAGCGGCGCGTGCGGTTCGTTGAGCAGTTCGAACAGCACGGACGGCGGCGCAGCGCGATAGCGTTCGCCGATCTGCGTCCAGAAGGCGACCAATTTGGGTTCGCACGCGTCCGGCGCCTTGGAACAGGCGTTGAAATCGTGTTCGTCGATGATGACGCCCAGGCCCGCGGCGCTCGCCTCGCGGACCATGCGGTCAAGCGTCGCGAGCCATTGCGGGTCGAGCCGGTTCTGCGCGTCCATATGGCCGAACGACTGGAGGACGATCCGGACGAAATCGAAGCCGCCCTGCCGGATGATCCGGAAGTGGCGCGTTTTGAACCGCGCCTTGGCCGCGTCGCGCCATAGCGGGTCGTAGCCGAGGATGTTGACGCCGCGGTGCAGGCGCGCGGCGGTGCGCCACGCCGGACCGGTCCCCGCCGTCGCGATGGGCGCGGCCGGCGCGGTCGCCCGAGCCGCCGCGATCGCCGGAGCGACCGTGGGCGTGGCGAGGATTAAGGCCAATGTCAGTAACTTACAGGTGAACCGCACGGCGCTGATCCTTCGGCAAGGCGAGAATAGGACCGGTAGACGATCCGGCGGAAGCTGTCCTCTTATTCGATGCTTCGAGCGGCGGTCGGCCGCTTGCGCCGGTGGCGGGCAGACGCCATGGCCTGTGGATGCGCAGCCTGACCCCGTTCGCCCTTCTGCTTCTCCTGCCCGCGGCAGGTGCGACTCAATCGCTCGCGCAGGAGCGCTGGGACGTCACGTCGACGGTGGTCGATCTGACCGTGCCCGGTGCACCCGGTTTCCTGCTGCGGATGGCCAAGGGCAAATCGCGGGCGGAGCATAAGTGTGTCGCGCCCGGACAGAGCGTCGCGGCGTTGCTGGCACCCGATCCGAAAGCGCGATGCCGGGTCGACCGGCAGCAGATCGCCGATGGCCGCTACACGCAGGCGCTGACCTGTCCGCAGAAGAACGGTGCGCCGATGCAGGTCAGCCGCGCCGGAACCTATACCGCGGGTGGCTTCGTCGGCCGCGCCGAGATGACCGGTCAGACGGCCAAGGGCAGAATGAACGTCGTCCTCGATCAGCGGGCGGCCCGGGTCGCCGGCAGCTGCAAGGGCTGACGACGGGGCAGGCCGTCCCGTAGCGTCGGTCGCCCCGGCGGGATCACCGATCGTCGGGGATGTCGGCGATCTCGTTGTCGGACAGGCCGGCGCTTTCGTCGCGCAGGAAGCGCAGCAGTTCCGCCACCTCGGGCGGCCCGAAGCGGAGGCCGAGGTCGTCCATCTGGATGAAGATCGCCTGCTGCCTGTCCGGTGACATTGCCGCGACGACATCGACGCAATCCGCCAGCGTGCCCTGGCCCACGACGTCCGACATCGCCTCGGTATCGCCTTCGATAGCGTAGATCGTCGCGGGTTCGCTTAACGGATAGGTTGTCATCGCTGCTCCAGTCGGTCGCTGTCGGGACGATAACGTGCGGGAGCTGGAATGGACGCAGGCGCTGCGCCGCGTTTGGAGAAGGTCGTCGGGCTCTTTAGGTCGTATCGACGTTCAGGGTTGCAAAAAGTCCTCCCCCGCCAGGGGGAGGAATTGACGGTGTCAAACCTACACGTCCAGATTGGCGACGTTCAGCGCGTTGTCCTGGATGAATTCGCGGCGGGGTTCGACGACTTCGCCCATCAGCTGGGTGAAGATCACGTCGGCGGCCGAGACGTCTTCCGAGGTGACGCGCAGCATCGTGCGGTTCGACGGATCGAGCGTGGTTTCCCACAATTGGTCGGCGTTCATCTCGCCGAGCCCCTTGTAGCGCTGGATCGCCAGACCCTTGCGGCCCGCGGCGAGGATCGCGTCGAGCAGTTGCGACGGCCGCGCGACGAGGCTTTCGCCGCGCGAGACGGTGGTGGTGACGCTGCCGATCTGGCCGGCATTCTCCTCGGTTTCCTCGCCGCCGTCCGTGGCCGGCTCCGGGTCCGCCGCGGTCGCGGCGAGGCCCTTGAGCGGGATCAGCTTGCCCGCCGCGACGAAGCTTTCCGCCTGTTCGGCGGCGAGGCCGTGCAGCTTACGCGCCTCGGCGCTGGCAAGGAAGGTCGCCTCGACGATGTGATGGTCGGTGACGCCGCGCCACAGCCGCTCGAAGTGGATGCCGCCGTCCTCGGTCAGCCGCGCGGTCCAGCGTGCCTCCTCGTCGCCCGATTCGAGCCGGCGGACGACCTCGGCGACCGTCGCCGCGCGCTGGTCGCGGGTGAAGCTAGGGTCGAGCGCACCGGCGAGCGCCAGCACCTCGATGATCACCGGGTCGTAGCGCCGCGGCACGTAGCGCATCAGCGTGCGCATGCGGCGGGCATGATCGAGCAGGCTCTTGAGATCGGCGCCCGAGCGCGTGCCGCTCGGCGCGTCGAACACCATCGACGAGACGCCGGCGTCGACGAGATATTCGTCGAGCGCGGCATCGTCCTTGAGATAGACTTCCGACCGGCCCTTGGTCGCCTTGTAGAGCGGGGGCTGCGCGATGAAGAGGTGACCGCGGGTGATCAGCTCGGGCATCTGGCGGTAGAAAAAGGTCAGCAGCAGCGTGCGGATATGCGCGCCGTCGACGTCGGCGTCGGTCATGATGACGATCTTGTGGTAGCGCAATTTGTCGGCGTTGAAGTCGTCGCGGCCGATGCCGGTGCCCATCGCCTGGATCAGCGTGCCGATCTCGCGGCTGGCGATCATCCGGTCGAAGCGTGCGCGTTCGGTGTTGAGGATCTTGCCGCGCAGCGGGAGGATCGCCTGGAAGTGGCGATCGCGGCCCTGTTTGGCCGAGCCGCCGGCCGAATCGCCCTCGACGAGGAACAGCTCGGACTTGGCCGGGTCCTTCTCCTGGCAGTCGGCGAGCTTGCCGGGCAGCGAGGCGATGTCCATCACGCCCTTGCGCCGGGTCAGCTCGCGCGCCTTCTTGGCGGCCTCGCGCGCGGCGGCGGCGTCGATGATCTTGCCGACGATCGAGCGGCCGTGAGCAGGATTTTCCTCCAGCCATTCGGCGAGCTTGTCGGCCATCAGCGATTCCAGCGGCTGGCGCACCTCGGACGAGACGAGCTTGTCCTTGGTCTGGCTGCTGAATTTGGGATCGGGCAGCTTGACCGAGACGATCGCGGTGAGCCCCTCGCGCATGTCGTCGCCGGTGAGCGTCACCTTCTCCTTCTTCAGCATCCCCGACTTTTCCGCATAATTGTTGAGCGTGCGGGTCAGCGCGGCGCGGAAGGCGGCGAGGTGGGTACCGCCGTCGCGCTGCGGGATGTTGTTGGTGAAGGCGAGGACGTTCTCGTAATAGGAATCATTCCACTCGAGCGCGACGTCGATGCCGACCTCGTCGCGCTGGCCGTGGATCGCGATCGGTTCGGGGAAGAGCGGCGTCTTGGCGCGGTCGAGCCATTTGACGAACGCGGCGATGCCGCCCTCGTAATAGAGCTCCACCGTCTTCGGCTCGTCGTGGCGCGCGTCGGTGAGGAACAGGCGGACGCCCGAATTGAGGAAGGCCAGCTCGCGATAGCGATGCTCGAGCTTCTCGAAGTCGAATTCGGTGATCTTGAACGTGGCGGGCGAGGGCAGGAAGGTGACGCGCGTCCCCTTCTGGCCGGGCGCGGCGGGGCCGACGACCTTGAGCGGCGCGACCGCATCGCCGAAGGCGAAGCGCATGTAATGCTCCTCGCCGTCGCGCCAGATGGTGAGGTCGAGGAATTCGCTGAGCGCGTTGACGACCGAGACGCCGACGCCGTGCAGGCCGCCCGACACCTTGTAGGCATTGTCGTCGCTGGTGTTCTCGAATTTGCCGCCGGCGTGGAGCTGGGTCATGATGACCTCGGCCGCCGAGACGCCTTCCTCGGGGTGGATGCCGGTCGGGATGCCGCGGCCGTTGTCGGTGACGCTGACCGAACCGTCGGCGTTCAGTTGGATGTCGATCCGGTCGCAATGGCCGGCGAGCGCTTCGTCGATCGCATTGTCGCTGACCTCGAACACCATATGGTGGAGGCCCGATCCGTCGTCGGTGTCGCCGATATACATGCCCGGCCGCTTGCGCACCGCGTCGAGGCCCTTCAGCACCTTGATCGACGAGGCGCCGTATTCGTTCGCATTCTGGGGTTCTGCCATGGCGAGGATATAGGGATTGCGGGGGCGGAACGAAAG
>NZ_SCMZ01000047.1:0-30807 GCF_005503285.1 Sphingomonas sp. 2SG | reverse complement strand
GGCGCGGCCGGGTGGCGACATGGACCGCGGGCGGCGGCGTCGTCAGTTGCAGCGCGTCGCTGGTCTGCGCCCATTCCTGCGCGAGCAAGTCGGGATGATCATTGAGCGCGATCCCGTAGGACGGCACGATCCTGCGCAGGCTGTCCTGCCACGCCGGGGTCGCGAGCCGCTTGGGGAAGACCGTCTTGAGCAGGTTCAGCATGATCGCCGGCGCGGTTGACGCCCCCGGCGACGCGCCGAGCAGCGCCGCGATCGAGCCGTCCTTCGAAGCGACGATCTCCGTCCCCAGCTTGAGCACGCCGCCCTTCTCGGGATCGCGCTTGATGATCTGCACGCGCTGGCCGGCCTGCCACAGCTTCCAGTCTTCCGCGCGCGCACCGGGCAGATATTCGCGCAGCGCCTTCAGCCGGTCCTCGTCGGACATCATCAACTGGCCGGCGAGATATTCGACCAGGTCGAAATTGTCCCAGCCGACCGCCATCATCGGGCGGAAATTGTCGAGCGTCACCGACGCCGGCAGGTCGAAATACGAGCCGTGCTTGAGGAACTTGGTCGAGAAGGTGGCGAACGGCCCGAACAGCAAGGCGCGGCGCTTGTCGAAATAGCGCGTGTCGAGATGCGGCACCGACATCGGCGGCGAGCCGACCGCGGCCTTGCCATAGACCTTGGCGAGGTGACGGTCGGCGATCTCGGGCTTTTCGGAGACGAGGAACGAGCCGCCGACCGGGAAACCGGCGTAATTGTCGGCTTCGGGAATCCCCGAGGCCTGCAGGATCGGCAGCGCACCGCCACCGGCGCCGGCGAAGACGAAGCGCGCGTTGATGATCCTTTTGCCGCCGCCGTTGGTCGCCTCGGCGGTGACGCGCCAGCTCTTGTCCGCATTGCGTTCGAGCTTGCGCACCTCGTGGCCACTGGTCAGCGTCACGCCCGGCTGGCGGCTGAGCGACGTGATATATTGCCGCGTCACCTCGCCCCAGTCGCAATCGGTGCCGAGCGGCGAGCGCGTCGCCGCCAGCGGCAGGCCGCCGCTGCGCCCCTCCATCATCAGTGGCACCCATTGGCCGATCTGATGCGGATCGGTGGTGAACTCCATCCCCGAGAACAACGGGCTGGCGCCGAGCGCCGCATGCCGCTTGCGCAGGAATTCGACGTTCTCGCGGCCCCACACCAGATTCATGTGCGGCGTCGAGTTGATGAAGGCGCGCGGGTCGCTGAGCACCCCGGCGCGGAGCTGGTGGCTGAGGAACTGGCGGGTGATCTGCCATTGCTCGTTGATCTCGATCGCCTTGGCGATCTCGACGCGGCCGTCGGCGGCGTTGACCGGCGTATAGTTGAGCTCGCACAGCGCCGAATGGCCGGTGCCGGCGTTGTTCCAGCCATCGGAACTCTCGCCGGCGGCGCGGTCGAGCCGCTCGACCATCTCGATCGTCCACGTCGGTTCGAGCTGGCGCAGCAGCACGCCGAGCGTCGCGCTCATGATGCCGCCGCCGATCAGCAGCACGTCGACGCTCTGCTCGCTGCGCGCCTGCGCACGCGCCGCCGCCGGCAGCAGCGAGGCGCCCCCCGCGGCGGCGACCGCGCCGATCAGCCCGCGGCGGGTAACGGCGGTAGCCGGGAGAGTCGACGCGTCGGCGGTCGGGGCCAGCTCGCGGGGGTCGGAGTGCATCGCATGATCCTTCTGCAGCCGCTTGCGGTACGACGTCGCGGCAGGACGCGGATCGCAGCGGGGCGTGTCCACGGCCGCGACCGGCGAATCCGGACGGCCGATGCCGCATCGCTCCGGCGGAGCCATGCGACCGTATCGACCCGCTTGTGCCCGACCCGCGGATGCGGCCCGCGCAGAAAATGACACTTCGATATAATCGTTCGCACACAACGACTTAGCACCAATCTAGCGTGCGAGGATGGTTAGCAGAGGGCAGGAAATGACACATCCTTTGCGGTGAAAGTGCAACTTCTTGCCACACGGCAGGCGGGCGGGTAGGCATTCGGCCGTGAGTCTCCGCCCTCTGATCCGCGGCTGGCCCTGGCTGGCGGGCGTGCTGTTGCTCGCGATCGCCGCCGCGATCCTCGCCGGCGCGCTCGCGCAACGGCGCACGATCGCGCAGCAGCAGATCGAGGTGACACAGGATGCGCGGCTGCGCGCGGCGCTGCTCGACAGCGAGATCGCCCGTTTCCGGCTGCTGCCGCTCACGCTTGCCAACGATCGCGACATTTCGGCGGCGATCGCCGGCACCGGCGCGGCGCGGCCGGCGCTCAACCGCAAGCTGGAGGCGCTGGCCCGCGTCACCGGCGCGCCGGCGATCTACGTGGTCGGCCCGGACGGCTGGTCGATCGCCGCGAGCAACTGGCGCAGCCCGCGGGCCTTCGTCGGCATCGATTATCATAGCCGTCCCTATGTCCGGCAGGCGGAAGCCCGCGGCGAGGGCAGCCATTTCGCGATCGGCAGCGTCAGCCAGCGCCCCGGCCTGTATCTCGCCGCGCGGACCGCGACCGGCGGCGTCACCGTCATCAAGCTGGAGTTCGACCGGATCGAACGGGCCTGGGCGCGCAGCGGCGGGATCAGCTTCGTGCAGGACGCCCGGCAGCGCATCCTCGTCACCAGCCGCCCCGGCTGGCGCTTCGCCACCGTGACGCGGGGAACGGCGCCGGCGCGCCGCACGGTGGCACTGGTGCCGCTCGGCGACGGCCGCGTGCGGATCGGCGGTGCGCGGGCGTCCTACGTCGCGCAGATGGTGCCGGTCAGCCAGCCGGGCTGGCAATTGGTGCAGATGCGACCCGTCGATCGCGCGGTCGCGGCGGCGCGGCTGTTCGCCGCGGCGGCGGCGGGGGCGAGCGTCCTCGCGCTCGGCGTCATCGCTTGGGCCATGCGCCAGCGTGTGCTGGCGACGCGTCGCCGCACCGCCGAGCTGGAGGCGGCGGTTGCCGAGCGCACCGCCGACCTGCGTCGCGAGGCCGCCGAGCGCGCGCTGTCCGATGCGCGCGGCGCCGAATTGCGCGAGGCGCTGCGCCAGGCCAACCGGCTCGCATCGCTCGGCCAGATCACCGCCAGCGTCGCGCACGAGACCGCGCAGCCGGTCGCGGCGATCCGCACCTATGCCGAAACCAGTCGCATGCTGCTCGACCGCGACGAGCCCGACGAGGTGCGCGCCAATCTCCGCACGATCGCGCAACTCGCCGACCGGGTCGGCGTGGTGACCGCGCAGCTTCGCGCCTTTTCGCGCCGCCAGACCGACG
Organism: Sphingomonas sp. 2SG; assembly: GCF_005503285.1. Classification (NCBI taxonomy): domain Bacteria; kingdom Pseudomonadati; phylum Pseudomonadota; class Alphaproteobacteria; order Sphingomonadales; family Sphingomonadaceae; genus Sphingomonas; species Sphingomonas sp. 2SG. The sequence goes on along the minus strand of NZ_SCMZ01000047.1, from coordinate 27,570 downwards.
AACTCCGCCCGGTATCGCTCGCCGAGGTGATCGACGGCGCGCTGCTGATCGTGCGCGAACAGCTCAAGGATGCGGTGCTCGACCGGCCCGCGATCGATCCGGCGCTGATGGTGGTCGGCGGCAAGGTCCGCCTCGAACAGGTGCTGGTCAATCTCGTCCAGAACGCGCTCGACGCACTCGCCGGCCGCGCCGAGCGGCGCATCACGCTGACCCTGGTCGAGGAGGAGTCCCGCGTCCGGCTGCGCGTCGCGGATACCGGGCCGGGCATCGATCCGGCGATCGCCGCCGGCCTGTTCACGCCGTTCAACACCAGCCGCGCGGCGGGTCTCGGTCTCGGCCTCGTCATCGCGCAGGATATCATGACCGACCTCGGCGGCTGGCTGCATCATCTCCCCTCGGCGGGCGGGGCGGTGTTCGAGATCGGGATGCGGCGGGCATGACGACGATCGACAGGACTCCGGTCGTCGCGCTGGTCGACGACGAGCCGGATCTCCGCGCGGCGGCGTCGCAATTGCTCAAGCTGCACGGTTTCGAGGTGCGACCGTTCGCCGACGCACGCAGCGCGTTGCCCGAACTCACCGCCGACTTTCCCGGCATCCTCATCACCGACGTCCGCATGCCGGGCATGTCGGGGCTGGAATTGATGGACGCGGTACGTGGCCGCGACGCCGACCTGCCGGTGCTGCTGCTCACCGGCCATGGCGACATCGGCATGGCGGTGGAGGCGATCAGGAACGGCGCCTGGGACTTCCTGTCCAAGCCGTTCGATCCCGAGGCGCTGGTCGCGGCGGCGGTGCGCGCCGCGACCGCGCGCGGGCTGACGCTGGAGAACCGGCGGCTGCGCGCGCTCGCCGACGAACAGCAGGGCGAGACGCTGATCGGCGACAGCTTCGCGATCCGGCGGCTGCGCGGCATGATCCCGCTGCTCGCCGATGCGCCGCTCGATCTGGTGATCGAGGGCGAGGTGGGGACGGGGCGCGAACATTTCGCGCGGCTGGTGCATCGCGCCGGGCGGCGTGCGCGCCATCGCTTCCTCGTCATCGACTGCGCGACGGTGCCGGTGGCGCTGGTCGAGCGCGAAGTGTTCGCGCGCAACGGCCCGATCGACCGTGCGCATCGCGGCACGTTGTTCCTCGATCATCTCGAAGCCGCCGGACCCGAATTGCAGAACCGGCTGGCGCATTTCGCCGAGAAGCGCGCGCTGCCGCTCGACGGGCGCGATCCGCATGCGGTCGACGTGCGGATCGTCGCCGCGCTGGAGGAGGGGCGGCGCGACCGGATCCTGCCCGGCCTGTTCCACCTGCTCGCCGGCGTACCGCTGCGCCTGCCGCCGCTGTCCGAGCGCAAGGAGGATATTCCGATGCTGTTCGCGCATTTCGCCGCGCGCGCCGCCGAGCGCCATCGCTGCGCGGTGCCGGCGCTGGCCGATCACGCGATGCGGCTGGCAGCGCGGCCATGGCCGGGCAACGTGCTCGAATTGGAGAAAGCGGCGGAGCGCATCTGCCTCGGCCTCGACGATGGCGCGCCGAGCAGCGGCGAACCCGCGTCGCTGCCCGAACGGCTCGATGCATTCGAGCGGGCGACGATCATCGATGCCATCGCCGCTGCGGACGGCGAGATCGCCGCCGCGATCCAGGCGCTCAAACTGCCGCGCAAGACCTTCTATTATCGCGTCAACCGGCTCGGGATCGACCTGCGCGCGATCCGCCGCCAGACCCGTCCGTGACCGGCGTCGGTCGTCTAGGCAACAGGAGAGCCTCGACCCGCTCCTGCTACCGGTCGAACAGGAAGCGGAACCAGCCCTGATACATGCCGCCGATCGCGATCAGGCAGGCGACGACCAGCAGCGCGATCGCGGTATAAGCGACCGGCCCGGGCCGTACCTTTTCCGGACGCTTGCTTCCGTCGCTCATGCCGGGGCCGCCTTTCACCTGCGGTTGCCACGATGGCGCGGATCCTGCCGCAAGCAGGTTACAAATCGCTGACGGTGTCGGGAGAGGGAGACGGCATGCCCTGATCCGGCCTGCCGTCCCACCGGTTACGCCGGCTGGCCGTTGCCGCCGGTCGAGCCGAAGATCTGGCCGGTCGAATAGCTCAGCGCCGGATCGGCGGCGGCGACGTACAGGCCGGCGATCTCGGCCGGCTGCCCCGCACGCGCCAGCGGCGAATCGCCGCCGAAGCTCTTGAGCTTGTCGGGCGTCGCGCCGCCGCTCACCTGCAACGGCGTCCAGAACGGCCCCGGCGCCACTGCGTTGACGCGGATGCCGCGGCTGGCGAGTTGCTTGGCCATGCTTTTGGTGAAGTTGAGCACCGCGGCGCGGGTCAGCGCATAATCGACGATGTCGGGCGAGGGGTTGCCCGCCTGCTCGGACGAGGTGTTGACGATCACCGACCCCGCGCCCATCCGCTCGACCGCCGCCTTGGTCAGCCAGAACGGCGCGTAGACGTTGGTCTTCATCGTATCGTCGAAATCCTCGCTGGAGATATCGGCGATGCCGGGGCGGGTCTGCTGCCGCGCGGCATTGTTGACGAGGATGTCGAGCCCGCCGAGCTGCTCGGCCGCCTGCTGCACCAGCTTGCGGCAGAAGCGTTCGTCGCGCAGATCGCCGGGGATGGCGACCGCCTTGCGGCCCTCCGCGCGGATCAGCGCGACGACCTCGCGCGCATCGGGCTCCTCCGCGGGCAGATAGTTGATCGCCACGTCGGCGCCTTCGCGGGCGTAGGCGATCGCCGCGGCGCGGCCGATGCCACTGTCGCCGCCGGTGATCAGCGCCTTCTTGCCGGCGAGCTTGCCCGATCCCTTGTAGCTCGTCTCGCCATGATCGGGGCGCGGCGTCATCTTGCTGGCCAGGCCGGGCCAGGGCTGGCGCTGCACCGGATAGGGTGGCTTGGGATAAGCCGCGGCGGCGGGCGTCGTGGCAGCGGCGCCGCCGCCGGCCTGGGCGGCGGCGGCAGTTGCGGTGGCGGCGGTGCCGGCAGCCAGCGCTGCCCCCGCCACGAAGGTGCGGCGTGTGGTATCGGTCATGATCGTTACTCCCGGAAAGATCACGACCAGAAGCGTCGACCGAACGGTTCCGTTCCGAACCTTTCGGGCTGCCGACCCCCCGATCGCAGCCCGGTACGGTTACAGACCGTAGGAGAGGCGCAGATAGCCGAACCGACCCGGTATATCGTAGGTGGTCGGGTCGAAATTGTTGAGGCTGCAGCTGAAGCAGGCCGGCGGATCCTTGTCGAAGACGTTGTTGACGCCGAAGGTTAAGGCGAATTTCGCATCGAGCCAGCTCGGGCGGAATTGCAGCTGCGCGTCACCGTACAGCCGGCTCTTCAGCTCGTTCTCCGCCGCGATCTCCTGGACGTTGTCGATATAGCGCGCGGTGATGCTCGCGGTGACCGGGCCGAGTGTCCAGTCGATCGTGCCCAGCCCCTTGAAGTGCGGATAGGCCTGATCGGGCGAACCACGCTCGGTGCCGACATAGTCGGTGGTGGTGAAGCCGTCCGTCGCCGGGGTGCGCTCGGCATATTTGAGCAGGTAATTGCCCGAGACGTAGAGGCCGAAGCGGCCGGCGCCGGTCTCGCCCGAGCGGACGGTCAGCGTCGCGTCGATGCCCTTGGTGCGGACGCCGCCGGTGTTGAGCAGCAGGCCGTTGATCGCGGTGACGATGCCGCTCGGCGCGCGGCGGATCGCGGTGCAGCTGAGCGCGTCACCGGTCTCGGCGCAGCGGCTGAGCAGCACCTGCGCCGGGATCGACGCGATCGCGCCATCGACCTTGATGTCGTAATAATTGACCTCGAGGCTGAGCGCCGAGAGCGTGCCGTTGCGCGCCCAGCGCGGGCTGTAGACGCCGCCGAACAGCAGGGTGCGCGCGGTTTCGGGGCGCAGGTCGGGGTTGCCGCCGGTCAGCACCGGCAACTGGCCCGACGGTTCGGCATAGCTGCCGCTGGCGGGAACGCCGTTGGCGACGCAATTGGCGCGCACCGTGGCGTTCGACGGGAACAGGCCACCCGCCGCGCTGGTGCAGGGATCGTCGATCGTCGCGTCGAAGCGCGACTGCGCGCCATAAAGTTCGCCGATCGACGGCGCGCGCAGCGATTCGGCATATTGGCCGCGCAGCAGCAAATCGTTGAACGGCTTCCACAACGCGCCGCCGCTGAACGTCGTGTTGCTGCCGAAGGTCGAATAATTCGAATGGCGGACCGCGCCGTTCAGCTCGAACGAGGCGATGGCGGGCAGGTCGCGCAGCAACGGCAGGCGGATTTCGCCATAGACCTCGTCGACGTTGAAGCGGCCGCTCGCCGCCTGCGCGGGGATGTCGGCGCCCAGGCCCGCCTGGATGATCGGATCGGGGGTGAAGCTGCCGAACTGGTAGCGATGTTCGTAGCCTACCGCGATGCCGACCGGGCCGCCGGGCAGGTCGAACAATTCGCCCGACAGATTGGCGGTGTAATCGTTGAGCGTCTGGCGGCTACGATCGCGCTCGTCGAAGCCGATATAGCCGAGCATCGCCGGGGTGATCGAGCCGACGCCGCCGAAGAAGTTGAACGGCACGCATTCGTCGGTGCACTGGCTGACCGGGCCGATCGCGCGGGCGAGGCGAGCGGCGTTGATGTTGCCGGTGAACAGCTGCTTGGCGTCGTTATAGCCGAGCACCGCATTGACGTCCCAATACCAGTTGCGGTCGAACATCCGGAACTTGCCGTCGAGCGTGCCGGTCAGCGACATCGTGTCGACCTGCTGGCTGTAGGTGCGCTGCCCCGCCTCGACCAGGCGGCGGAAGATCGCGGTATAATTCTGGCCGGGGGTCAGCGTGACGCCGAACGGATTGTACGGATTGGTGGCGTCCACGGACAATCCGTCGAGCATGTTGCCGTTGCCGACGTCGGGACCGATGCCGAGCGGCAGGAAGGCCGCCTGATTTTGCGAATTGCGCCGGTTGTAGACCGCCTTCACGCTGAGGTTGATCGCGTCGGAGAAGCGCGCGCGGGCGTTGACGAAGCCGCCGAAGCGCTCGACCGGGGTCAGGAAGTAATTGAACGGCGCGAAATTGTAGCGGTCGGCGGCGGTGAACGCCTTGAAGTCGCCGGTCGCCAGCGTCGGGTCGTAGACCGGGCGGCCGCTGGCGACGGGGCCGCGCAACGTGATGTTCTGGCCGTTGACCAGGAAGCGGCCGAGCGGGGTGAAGCTGGAACAGCCGCCGATCGGGTCCGCACAGCTCGTCTGGCCGGGATTGGGGAATTGCGAGATGCTGCGGTTCGCGGCGCTGACCGATTCCTGCTTGGTGTAATAGCCGCCCGCGACGACATGCACGTCGTCGCCGCCGACGCCGTAGCTGAGCTGGTAATCCTGCGTCTTGCCGTCATTGTCGCCGAGGAACTGGCCGTATTGCGCCGAGCCCTTGAAGCCCTTCTGGCTCTGCTTGGTGATGATGTTGACGACGCCGGCGATCGCGTCCGAACCATATTGCGGCGAGGCACCCGATTGCAGCACTTCGACGCGTTCGATCATCGACGAGGGGATCGAGTTGAGATCGACGGTGGCGGGGATGCCGCTCGCCGAGGCGCCGTTGACGAAGCGCAGCCCGTCGACCAGCACCAGGGTGCGCTTGGCACCGAGATAGCGCAGGTCGAGCACCGCCGAGCCGGCACCGACGCCGCCGCCGTCGGGCGGGTTGCCGAAATTGCCCGAGCTGTTGAACTTGGAGTTGAGCCCGCCCGACGAGGCCGGCAGCCGCTGCAGCACGTCGGCGATCGAGGACAGGCCGGTGCGCGCGATCGCGCTATCGTCGATGGTGACGACCGGGGAGGGCTGGTCGAGCGGATCGCGGCGGATGCGCGATCCGGTCACGACGATGTCCTCGGCGGGGGCCTCGGTCGCGGCGGGGGCGGTCGGCGTCTGCGGATCGGTCGCCAGCTGCGCGGCGGCGACCTGCGCCGACAGTGCCAGCCCGGCCATCATCGCCAGGCTCGACGATCGCATCATCCACGTCGTTGCACGCATTGCTCATTCCCCTTGTCTTGCGCCCTTTGCGGCGTCGCAGGAGGAATATGCAGGATTGTTGCCGCGCGGCCATATCGCAGCGCCGGGCAAGAACCATAATGGCAATATTTCGGTAACGATGTTGCTGCGCGGTAACAGGCCGGAGCGCATAATGCATAGATTTACAGCAGTTTGCCCGGTCCCTGCCTTGTGATGCGGCACGATGCCGCCGATAGGCGCGGCCATGACCGATCATCCCGCGCCACCCGGCATGCACCCGCGCGAGTTCGTCGCGTTCATCGCCGCCGTGATGGCGGTCAACGCATTGGGCGTCGACCTGATGCTGCCGGCGCTCGCCGACATCGGCCGCGACCTGCTGGTGAGCGCGGCCAACCACCGGCAATGGGTGGTGACCGTCTACATGGTCGGCTTCGGCGCCGGCCAGCTCGTCTACGGGCCGCTCGCCGACCGGCTGGGGCGGCGGCCGGTGCTGATCGCGACGCTGCTCGGCTTCATCGCGGCGAGCGTCTTCGCGGCGAGTTCGGTGACCTTCGCCGCGCTGCTCGGCGCGCGGCTGTTGCAGGGGTTGATGTCGGCCTCGACACGCGTGCTCGCGGTCGCGATCGTCCGCGACGGCGCCTCGGGCCGGCAGATGGCGCGGACCATGTCGATCGCGCAGATGATCTTCTTCATCGTGCCGATCCTCGCGCCGACGCTCGGCCAGGGGCTGCTCGCCTTCGGGCCGTGGCGGTTCATCTTCTACGCGCTGGGCGGGTTCGCGGCGTTGGTGCTCGCCTGGTCGCTGGTCCGCCTGCCCGAGACGCTGCCGGTGGCGCGGCGGCTGCCGCTGTCGCTCGCCAACCTGCGGCAGAGCTATCGCCTGACGCTGACCAACCGCTATTCGATCGGCTATGCGATCGCCGCGGCGCTGACCTTCGGCGGGATCATCGCCTTCGTTTCCTCGGCGCAGCAGATCTTCGTCGACGAATTCGGCGCAGGCCGGCGGTTCACCTTGTTGTTCGCGATCTGCGCCTTTTCGATGGGCGTTGCCTCCTTCGCCAACAGCCGGCTGGTCGAGCGGCTGGGGACGCGGCTGATCTCGCAGACGGCGGTGCTGGCGCTGATCGCGTTGTCGGTCGTCCACCTGATCGTCATCCAGGCGGGGCAGGAGACGCTGACCAGCTATATGATCCTGCAGGCGCTCAGCATGACCTGCATCGGCCTGTGCGGATCGAACTTCGGCGCGATGGCGATGGAGCCGGTCGGCCATATCGCCGGCACCGCCTCGTCGGTGCAGGGCTTCATCACCAGCATCGGTGCGGTGCTGGTCGGCTCGGCGATCGGCCAGTCCTATGCCGGCACGACGCTGCCGCTGGCGATCGGCTATCTGCTGATCGGCGTTGCGGTGCTTGCGCTGATCTGGGTGGTGGAGAAGGGCGAGCTGTTCCGGCCGCGGATGGCGGGTTAGCGGGATCGCTTGACCTCTGTAGAACCGACGTTCGTATGAAGAAATTCCTCCCCCTGGCGGGGGAGGACTTTAATCCGCCTCGCCCTACAGCAATTTGTCGAGGGTGATCGGCAGGTCGCGGATGCGCTTGCCGGTGGCGTTGAAGACCGCATTCGCCACCGCCGCGCCGACGCCGGTGATGCCGATCTCGCCGACGCCGCGTGCCCCCATCGGCGTGTGGGGATCGGGGATGTCGGTCCACATCACCTCGATCTCGGGCACGTCCATGTGCACCGGCACGTGATATTCGGCGAGGCTGGGGTTCATGATCCGGCCGTTGCGCTCGTCATATTGCGTCTCCTCCATCAGCGCGAGGCCGAGCCCCATGATGATGCCGCCGCGGAACTGGCTCGCCGCGGTCTTGGGATTGAGGATGCGGCCGCAGTCGAACGAGCCGAGGAAGCGGCTGACCCGCACCTCGCCGGTCACCGTATTGACCCGCACCTCGCAGAACATCGCGCCGTGCGAGTGCATCGACCAATGCATCGTCTCGAGCGGCATCGGCGGCGTCGCCTCGACCACGACCGTGTCACGCTGCGCGCGCGCGAGGATCGAGGCATAGCTTTCGTGCCGCGTCGGCTCGTCGAGCTTGGCGAGGCCGCCGTCGATCCCGCCGACCTCGTCGGCATCGAGCCCGGCGAGCGGCGAATCGTTGCCGGCGAGCTTGAGCAACTCGCCGACCAACGCGCGATGCGCCGCGATCACCGAGGCGCCGATCGCCGCGGTCTGCTGCGACCCGCCGGCCATGACGACGCCGGGCAGGCTGCTGTCGCCGTAGCGGAAGGTCACCTGCTCCATCTCCAGCCCGAGCCGGTCGGCGGCGACCTGCGTCTGCGCGGTGGCGGTGCCCATCCCCATGTCGTGCGCGGCGATGTCGACCGTGGCATGGCCGTGCCGGGTCAGCGTGATCCGCGCCGCGCCGCCGGGCATCCGGTAATAGGGATAGGTGGCGGTGGCGACGCCCATGCCGACCAGCCATTCGCCCTCGCGCCGCGCCCCGGGCTTGCCGCGCTGCGCCCAGCCGAAGCGGGCGGCGCCGTCGCGATAGGCCTTCTCGACCTCGCGCGACGAGAAGGGCGCGCCGGTGGTCGGGTCCTTCTCCGGCTCGTTGCGCATCCGCAGCTCGATCGGATCGATGTCCATCGCCACGGCGAGTTCGTCGATCGCGCTCTCCAGCGCGAAGGTGCCGACCGCCTCGCCGGGCGCGCGCATGAAGGTGTTGGCGACCATGTCGAGATAGGCGACCTCGACGTCGAGCTTCATCGTCTTGCTCGCATAGGCGCTGCGCGTCGGCAGGATGAACGGTTCGGGCAGGACATTGTGGTGGCTCATCGCCACCGTGCCGGTGTGGACCAGCGCGTCGAAGCCGCCATCCGCCTGCGCGCCGATCGCGACGCGCTGCTCGGTGATCGTGCGGCCGCCGACGATGCGATAGACGCCCTCGCGCGACAGCATCAGCCGCACCGGCCGGCCGGACAGCTTTGCGGCGGCGGCGGCGAGCACCTGATGCTGCCACAGCCCCTTGCCGCCGAAGCCGCCGCCGACGAACGGCGAGGTGACGTGGACCTGATCCTCGTCGAGCCCGAAGACATGGCCGAGCGACCAGGCCATATGCGCGACCATCTGCGACGCGTCGTGGACGCGCAGCGTCTCGCCCTCCCAGACGACGGTGACCGCGTGCAGCTCGATCGCATTGTGGCTGTGGCGCGGCGTGGTGTAGGTCGCATCGACGCGATGCGGTGCGGCGGCAAGCGCCGCGTCGGCGTCGCCGCTCTCGTATTTGAGCGGCTGGCCCATGAACTGGCCGGGTTCGGTGCCGTTGGCCTTGGCCTCGTCGAGCGCGGTGACCGAGGCTTCGGCGACGTAATCGACGTGGATCAGCGAGGCGGCATGATCGGCTTGGTCCTGCGTCTCGGCGAGCACCAGCGCGACCGGCTCGCCGTTCCAATAGACGCGGTCGTCCTGCATGATCGGCAGGTCGTTGCCGCCGCACGCCTTCTCCGAAGTCATGAACAGCGGCATCGGCGCCATCCGCGGCGCGTTGCGATAGGTCATCACCAGCGCGACGCCGGGCGCGGCCTCCGCCGCCGCGGTGTCGAGCGTGGCGATGCGGCCCTTGGCGACGGTGCTGAACACCAACGCGGCATAGGCCATGCGATCGAGGGGGAATTCCGCGGCATAAGGCGCGATGCCGCGCACCTTGATGGCGCCGTCGAGCCGCGAGATCGGCTTGCCGACGAAGCCGTGCTGCTGGCGGATCAGCGGATCGGGGCGGCCGCCGGGCATCCAGCTGTCCGGCGCCATCTGCACCGCGGTCTGCATCGCGGCCTGCGCGGCGCCCTTTACCGCCTGTTTGGCGTCTTCGACGATGCTCATGAATCCACTCCCGCGAGGTCGGCGAGCACGGCGACGATCGTCCGCCGCGCCAGTTCGATCTTGAAGCCATTGTCGCGCAGCGGCTGCGCCGCCGCGAGTTCCGCCGCCGCCGCCGCTTCGAAGGCGGCTCGCGTCGCCGGGCCGTCCCGCAGCGCGGCCTCCGCCTGCGTCGCGCGCCACGGCCTGTGCGCGACGCCGCCGAGCGCGAGGCGGACGTCCGCGACCCGCCCGTCCCGCACCTCGATCGCCGCGGCGACCGAGATCAGCGCGAAGGCATAGCTCGCGCGGTCGCGGACCTTGCGATAGGTCGAGTGCGCGGCGAGCGGCAGCGCGGGCAGCTCGATCGCGGTGATCAGCTCGCCGGGTTCGAGCAAAGTCTCGATCTCGGGATGATCGCCGGGCAGGCGGTGCAGCTCGGTCAGCGGCAGCGTGCGGGTGCCGCCCGGTGCGGCGAGATGGACGGTCGCGTCGAGCGCGGCGAGCGCCACCGCCATGTCGGACGGATGCGTCGCGACGCAGGCGGGCGACGCGCCGAGGATCGCATGGATGCGGTTGAAGCCATGGATCGCGTCGCAGCCCTGGCCGGGCTGGCGCTTGTTGCAGCGCGAGCCCTCGACGTCGTAGAAATAGGTGCAGCGGGTGCGCTGGAGCAGATTGCCGCCGATCGTCGCCATGTTGCGGATCTGCGCGCTGGCGCCCGCCAGGATCGCGCGGCTGAGCATCGGATAGCGGCTGCGGACGACGGGATGCGCCGCGAGCGTACCGTTGCGCACGCCCGCGCCGATGCGCAGCCCGCCCTGCTCGGTCTCCTCGATCGTGGTCGACAGCGCGGTGACGTCGACCAGCGCGGCGGGACGCTCGATCGTCTCGCGCATCAGGTCGACCAGATTGGTGCCGCCGCCGAGATAGCGGGCGTCGGGCGCCGCGGCGAGGCGGAGCGCCTCGTCGGTGGCGGTCGCGCGGGCGAAGGTGAAGGGGGTCATGCCGCCACCGCCCGGTCGTCCGCCGCGGGGGCGTAGACGTCGAGGATCGCATCGACGATGCCGTTATGCGCGCCGCAGCGGCACAGATTGCCGCTCATCCGCTCGCGCAATTCGTCGCGGTCGAGCGTGATCGCGGCGCCGAGATCGGCGGTGACGTGGCTCGGCATGCCGCGTTCCAGCTCGGCGGCCATGCCGATCGCCGAACAGATCTGTCCGGGCGTGCAGTAACCGCATTGGAAGCCGTCATGCGCGATGAAGGCGGCTTGCAGCGGATGCAGCGTCTCGCCATCGGCAAGCCCCTCGATCGTCGTCACCGACCGGCCGTCATATTGCACCGCGAGCGCGAGGCACGAGACGATCCGCTCTCCGTCGACCAGCACGGTGCAGGCGCCGCACGCGCCCTGGTTGCAGCCGAGCTTGGTGCCGGAGAGGTGGAGGCGTTCGCGCAGCAGGTCGAGCAGAGAGACGCGGGGGTCGTCGGGCAGCGGCACCGAAGATCCGTTGACGGTGATGGGCATCGCGATTTCTCCCAATATTTTGGCCAACTTAGCCGAGGCGCTGCGGGCCGGCAACGCAGCCGTCGGCTTTTTGGGAAAGCGATGCGATCTGACGCGTTCGGGTCATCGAGCATAAGGAATTCCCGATGAAAGCGATGACATTGCCCGCCCCCGGCGGCCTCGACCGGCTGGCCTTCGCGGAGCGCGCCGATCCCGGTGCGCCCGGCCCGCAGCAGATCCGCGTCGCGCTGCACGGCAGCTCGCTCAACTATCACGATCTCGGCATCGCTACCGGCCGGATGCCGAGCGCCGATGGCCGCATCCCGCTCGCCGACGGCGCCGGGATCGTCGAGGCGGTCGGCGAGGGCGTGAGCGAGTTCGCCGTGGGCGACATGGTCGTCTCCTGCTTCTTCCCCGACTGGCAGGACGGCACCCCGACCGTCGGCGATTTCAGCCGCACGCCGGGCGACGGCATCGACGGCTTCGCGCAGGAGCACGTCGTCCTGCCCGCCACCGCCTTCACCCATGCACCCAAGGGCTATGACGCGGTCGAGGCGGCGACGATCACCACCGCGGGGCTGACCGCGTGGCGCGCGCTCGTCGTCGATGCGCAGATCAAGGCGGGCGACACCCTGCTGCTGCTCGGCACCGGCGGCGTATCGATCTGGGCGTTGCAGATCGCCAAGGCGATGGGCGCGCGCGTCGCGATCAGCTCGTCGTCCGACGAGAAGCTGGCGCGCGCCGAGGCGCTCGGCGCCGACTTCACGCTCAACTATCGCAGCGACGAGAAGTGGGGCCGGACGGTGCGCGACTGGACCGGCGGGCGCGGCGTCGACCACGTCGTCGAGGTCGGCGGCCCGGGCACGCTCGCCCAGTCGATCGAGGCGGTGCGCGTCGGCGGGCATATCTCGCTGATCGGCGTGCTCACCGGCATATCGGGCGAGGTTCCGACCGCGGCGCTGATGGGCAAGCAGGCGCGGCTCCAGGGCCTGATCGTCGGGAGCCGCCGCGAGCAGCAAGAGTTCGTCCGCGCGCTGGAGACGACCGGCATCCGCCCGGTGATCGACCGCCGCTTCCCGCTCGACCGGCTCGCCGAGGCGTTCCAGTATGAGATGGACGGCAGCCATTTCGGCAAGATCGGCATCGAATGGTGAGTTCAGGGTCGCCCGCACCTAATTCCCGTTAGCCCTGAGCCTGTCGAAGGGCGGCGCCGCAAGCAGACGCGCCGCTTGTGGAACCCCGTGCTTCGACAGGCTCAGCACGAACGGGTGGTGGAGGGTTGGTTGAAGGGTGGTGGAGCGGGGGCTCAACGGATGCCGAACCCCTCATTTCCGTTAGCCCTGAGCCTGTCGAAGGGCGGGTGCCGCAATCGCACCCGCCTCTTGTCGAGCCCCATGTTTCGACAAGCTCAGCATGAACGGGGATAGAGGGTTTGTGGAGAAGTGGTGGAGAGGCGGCGGAGCGGTGGTGGAACGCATACCCGACCCCTCTCCGTTAGCCCTGAGCCTGTCGAAGGGCGGAGCCGCACGCGATACGTCGAACGTGGAAACCCGCGCATCGACAAGCCGCCACGCCCCATCGGAAACGCGCACAGCGCGGCGCGTTCAGAACGCCGCGATCGCCTTGAGCACCCGATCGGCCTGCGCCACCAGCCGCGGCAGTTCCGCCGGCAGGTCGATCGCGGCGACGCTGTGCGTGTGCAAAGCATCGGTGTCGATCGCGCCCTGCCGGATCGCGTCGATCACGCGGGCGAAGTCGGCGGCGAGCGCGTTGCGGCTGGCGAGCAGCGTCGTCTCGCGCTTGTGGAAGTCTGGGTCGGCGAAGATCAGGTCACCCTTGGCGACGCCGACCAGCACGTAGCTGCCGCCATGCGCGACCTCGGCGAGGCCGGCGTTCATCGCCGCGATGCTGCCGGTGGCGTCGAACACCGTCGCAAAGCCGCTGCCCTCGGTCAGCACCGCGAGGCGCGCCGCGGCAGCCTCGTCGGCGAGCACGCAATCGCCGAAGCCGAGCCGGTCGCGGGCATGGTCGAGCCGGGCGGCGCGCGTGTCGCAAAGCACGACGTGCGCGCCATCCAGTCGCGCGAACAAGGCGGTGGCGATGCCGATCGGTCCCGCGCCGCGGATCAGCACGCGCTCGCCCGCCGCCAGTCGCGCGCGCGCGACCGCATGCGCGCCGATCGCGAGGAATTCGACCATCGCCGCCTGGTCGAGGCTGAGCCCGGTCGCATCGATCGCGGCGCGTTCGGGGATCGCGATCACCTCCGCCATGCCGCCGTCGACATGGACGCCAAGCACCGCGACGGTGACGCAGCAATTGGGCTTGCCGCCGCGACAGGCGACACAGACGCCGCAGGCGAGATAGGGGTTGATCGTGATCCGCTGGCCAGCGCGGAAGGCGCTGCCCGCGGGCGCCTCGATCACCTCGCCGGCGAGTTCGTGGCCCATCACCCGCGGATAGGCGAGGAACGGCTGGTTGCCCGCGTAAATATGGTAATCGGTGCCGCACAGGCCGACGCGGCGAATGCGGACCAGCAGTTCGCCCGGCCCCGCCTGCGGCGGGTCGCGCTCGACCGCCTGCAGGTCGAAGGGTTGCTGGCACACGATCGTCAACACAAAGCCAGCCTCTATTTGCAAGTCAGCTTGCAAATATGAAAGAACGTCGGGTCTGGCAAGCACCGATCGCCGACGCGCGGCGAACCGGTCAGGAGGGGTGGTAGCCCATCGCGATCGAGATGTCGGCGGCGGCGTTGCGCAGATGCTCGCGTGCCGCCTGCATGTCGACGGTCTGCGATCCGTCGATCAGTTCGAGGAAGGGGATGGTCAGCGCCGCCGCGACCTGCCCGTCGAAGCCGAAGATCGGGAAGCTGAGGTCGGTGACGCCGCGGGTGATCGGGCTCTTGCGCTGATCGTAGCCGCGGGCGCGGACCTGCGCCAATTGCCGGTCGAGCGCCGCGCGATCGACCGGTGTGCGGGCCGCGGGGATCGCCTGCGCGAGCACCTGGTCGCGTGCCTCGTCGGAGGAGAAAGCGAGCAGCACGTTGCCCGAACAGCTCGCCAGCATGTCGATCCCGGCGCCGAGCCGCAGCGAGAAGCCGCGCGTGCCCGGATTCTGTTCGCGGGTGATGACGAGGCCGCTGCCGTCGTTGATGACGACGAGGTGGCAGGACTGGCCGGTATCGATCGCGAGGCGCCGCATCGCGGCACGCGCGGCGGTGACGAGATCCTGCGCGGGCGTCGCGCGATAGGCGAGGTCGAGCAGCTTGTAGGCGACCGAATAGCGATCGTCCTTGCTCGATTTCTGGAGATAGCCGAGCTTTTCCATCACCACGACGATGCGGAACAGCTCGCCGACCGAACGGTTGAGCCGCACCGCCATCTCGCTGATCAGGATACCGCTCGGCTGCGTTTCGAGCAGTTCGAAGATCTCGAACGCCTTTTCCACGGCCGGCGCCGCGTAGGTCGTCTTCGAACCCGATGCCATCTGGCCCTCCTCCGTTCGCCGTCGCCATGCGGGGACCGCAGGCGGCTGTCAAATCGCTCGCCGCTGCCGGATGCGCGCCGAGCTGCGCGAGGCGGCGGCACGCGCGCCTTGCCGCATCCCGGCGCACGGGCGATGTTGCCGTATCCCCAAGCACTTGCAGCGAGAATGCCGACGATGACGCGCCACCTTCTGTTCCTCGACATCGATCCGTCCTCGGCCTCGGTCGCGGCCTATCGCGACTGGCACCGCGCCGGTGGGCCTCCCGCCGCGATCAACCGGTCGATTCGCGCCAGCGGCATCGAATCGCTCGAGATCTGGCACGTCGGCGACCGGCTCGCGATGATCATGGAAACCGGCCCCGATTTCTCCGCCGCGGCAAAGGCGGCGGCGGACGCGGCGGACCCCGACGTCCAGGCCTGGGAAGCGCTGATGGAGCGCTTCCAGCGGCGGCTGCCGTTCGCCCCCGACGGCGAGAAATGGGTCGCGGCGGAGCGCGTCTATTCGCTCGACGAACAGCCCTGACGTGCCGCCCGGCGGCCTTGTCGCCGCGGTAAGACTATGAAAGGCGACGATCTTTCACGACAAGGCGAGGTGGAACGTGGCAATCGGAACGGCAGGCAGCACCGCGATCGCCGGGGTGGTCGACGCGCATCACCATGTCTGGCGGCTCGACTGGCCGGGGCATCAATGGCCCGATGCGAGCCTGCCGGCGATCCACCGTGACTTCGCCATCGCCGATCTGCGCGCCGACAGTCGCGGCGTGGATCTCGCCGCGACGGTGCTCGTCCAGTCGCAGCCGACCGATGCCGATACCGACCGGCTCTGCGCGATCGCCGCCGCCGAGCCGCTGGTCGGCGCGCTGGTCGGCTGGGTCGATCTCGCCGCCGCCGATGCGCCGCGCCGGATCGCGCAATTGGCGGCCGCCCCCAAGCTGCGCGGGCTACGGCCGATGCTCCAGTCGATCGCCGACACCGACTGGATCCTGCAACCGGCGCTGGACGATGCGATCGCGGCGATGATCGCGCACGGCCTGCGCTTCGACGCGCTGGTCCAGCCGCGCCATCTCAGCGCGCTGCATCGCTTCGCGCATCGCTGGCCCGACCTGCCGATCGTGATCGATCACGCCGCCAAGCCGAGCGCGGCGGCAGGCGGGCTCGATCCGTGGCGCGACGAGATCGCCGCGCTGGCGGCGTGCGACACCGTCTGGTGCAAATTGTCCGGCCTGCGCACCGAACAGCCGCCGGGCGAGCCCGCCGCGGCTCTGGCGCCCTATGTCGCGCATCTCGTCGCCTGTTTCGGCGAGCGGCTGATGTGGGGCAGCGATTGGCCGGTGCTGCACCTTAGCGGCGACGATTACGGCAGCTGGTTCCAGGCCGCCCGCACGCTCGCCGAACTCGACCCCGCCGGCGAGCGCAGCCTGTTCGCCGACAGCGCCCGGCGGTTCTACGGACTCGCCCTGCCATAGAATGCCCGGAAGATCGCTTGCCTAATGAAAATACATTTGCAAGTATGATAACTTGACCGAGCGCCCGACCTGGCGGCGAGCGGCGCGGGAGAGAGACATGGCGGGCATCAGCAAGCGCGAATTGTTGGGGGCGTCGCTCGGCGCGGGGCTCGCCGCCGGGCCGTTCGCGCGCGCCGTCGCCGCCGCACCGCTGCCCGCGATCGCCCCCGGCCGCTTCCAGCCGACGGTGGACTCGCTCAGCACCTACCAGACGCCCGACTGGTTCCGCGACGCCAAGTTCGGCATCTGGGCGCATTGGGGGCCGCAGGCGGTGCCGCGGCGGGGCGATTGGTACGCGCGCTTCATGTACGTGCCGGGTCATCCGCATTACGCGCATCACCTCGCCACCTACGGCCATCCGTCCGAATTCGGCTATAAGGACATCATTCCGCTGTGGACCGCGGACAAATTCGATCCCGAAGCGCTGATGGACCGCTACGCCGCCGCGGGCGCCAAATATTTCGTGTCGATGGGCGTTCATCACGACAATTTCGACCTGTGGAAGTCGCGGCATCATCGCTGGAACGCGGTCACGATGGGACCCAAGCGCGATATCGTCGGCGACTGGCAAAAGGCCGCGACGCGCCGCAAGCTGCGCTTCGGCGTCTCCGAACATCTCGGCGCCAGCCACAATTGGTGGTATCCGAGCCATCTCTACGACCAGTTCTGGCCGAAGCTCGGCGTCGATTACGACGGCGCCGATCCGCGCTTCGCCGATCTCTACCACAAGCCGCACGACGAGCCCTACACCAACAAACCGGGCAGCTGGTACACCAACGATCCGGCCTATCATGCGCTGTGGTTCGCGCGCATCCGCGACCTCGTCGACAGCTACCAGCCCGACCTGCTCTATTCCGACGGCGGCCTGCCGTTCGGCGCTACCGGCCGGTCGCTGGTCGCGCATCTCTACAACAGCAGCATCGCCCGCCACGGCAAGCTCGACGCGGTCTACACCTGCAAGGATCAGGGCTCGGGCGATTTCTACAAGGGCGCCTGCGTCCAGGACGTCGAGCGCGGCGTACTCGCCGGCATCAACCCGCTGGCCTGGCAGACCGACACGTCGAACGGCGACTGGTTCGACAATGTCGACGACAAGTTCAAGACGCCGCCGCAGGTGATCGCGATGCTCGCCGACATCGTCAGCAAGAACGGCAACATGCTGCTCAACGTCGCGCTGCACGCCGACGGCAGCCTGCCGCCGCAGTCGGAGACGCTGCTCGCCGAACTCGCCGCATGGATGGCGGTCAATGCCGAGGCGATCCACGGCACGCGGCCGTGGACGATCCATGGCGAGGGGCCGACCGAGGCGGTGGCGGGCAGCTTCAAGGAAGACGGCAGCTACGTCGCACAGGACATCCGTTTCACCACCAAACGCGGCCGGCTGTACGCGATCACGCTCGGCGAGCCCGCCGGCGCGACCGCGATCAAGGCGCTGGCGCAGGGCAATCCGCACGATCCGCGCCGGATCCGGCGGGTGCGCCTGCTCGGCCACGGCGGCGCGATCCGCTTCGAACAGACCGGCCAGGCGCTGGTGATCGAACGACCGGACCGGCTGCCGACCCGCCACGCCAGCGTGTTCGAGATCAGCTTCGCCTGAGCGGCGATCCTAAAGACAATCGAAAGTACAATCATGATCCCGATCAAATCCTTCGCGCTCGCGGCGGGTGCGCTCCTGCTGGCGGCGGCGCCGGCCCCCGCGGTCCACGCGCAGGATTCCGCAATGCGCGCCGACTGGCCCGGCAAGGGCGATCTGTTCGTCGGCACCTGCTACCAGCCGGTCGACCGGTCGCCGGCGCAGATCGCGCAGGACATTGCGGTGATGAAGGGCGCGGGCTTCACGATGGTCCGCATGGGCGACCTGTCGTGGGATTCGTTCGAGCCGGAGGAGGGGCGCTATACCTTCGCCTGGTTCGACAGCGTCATGGACCAGATGCACCGCGCCGGCATCCGGGTGGTGCTCGACATCCCCGGCCTGCCCGCGCCCGGCTGGCTGCACAAGACATATCCCGGCGTCGACCTGATCAATCAGGACGGCGCGCGGCTGCACGCCGCCAGCCGCTATTGGGACGACATCAGCGATCCCGATTACCGCCGGCACGTCCATGCGCTCGCCGAGCAGATGCTCAAGCGCTACGCGCATCATCCCGCGGTGATCGCGATCGGCTATGACAATGAGGTCGGCAGCTCGCCGATGTCCTATTCGGACGGGGTCCGGCAGCGGTTCGTCGGCTGGCTCAAGCAAAGATACGGCACGATCGAGGCGCTCAACACCGCCTGGGCGACGCAGCGCTGGTCGCGGCGCATCGCCGATTGGGACGGCGTCGACATTCCTTATGGCAACGGGCCGGGACCGAACGAGCGCAATCTCGACCTCCATCGTTTCTGGTCCGACCAGACGATCGCCGCGCTCGACGATCTCGACGGCGTCCGCCGGCAATATGCCCCGCACCTGCCGACCGCATCGAACCTGTGGCCGGAGGCGGGCAACAAGGGCTTCGACTATCTGCGGTCGTGGAACCGCTATGCGACCTATGGCGCGCTCGGCTTCTATCCGGGCGATGCGCTCGGCGCCGCGTTCCAGGTGATGATGATGAAGGCGGGACACCGGACGCCGGTGTGGTTCAACGAATTCACCGCCGGCGGCGGCGGCGATTACGGCACGCCGGACCGGTCGCGGATGTGGGCCTATTTCGGCCTGCTCAATTATGCGCAGACCTTCCTCGCCTGGACGTTCAACTCGCATCTCGGCGGCGAGGAGCAATCGTTGTTCGGGCTGCTCGACCATGACGACCGGCCGTCGTGGAAGGTCGCCGAATTCGCGCGGATCGCCAAGGAGTTCGGCAGGATGAAGACGCTCGGCTTCCCGCGCGACGTACAGCCGCAGGTGGCGATCGCTTATTCGTTCGAGACCAACTGGCTGGTCAGCCCGCCGCCCGGCCCCAATACGATCAAGCAATATTTCGCCGGCAGCTACGTCGATCAGGCCAAGGCGGCGTTCCAGCCTTTGTTCGAGGACAATGTCGACACCGCGGTGATCGACATCGCGCACGACCCGATCGACGCCTACAAACTCGTCGTGCTGCCGAGCGCCTATATCATGGACGCGCCGACCGCCGCGGCGGTGCGGCGCTATGTTGCGGGCGGCGGCACCGTGGTGATGACCGGCTATTCCGCCAAGGCGGACGAGACCGGCAAATGGTTCGCGACGCCGCTGCCCGGGCGACTTACCGATGTGTTCGGGCTGCGCACCAACGCCTTCTACCGCGCCGCCACGCCGCTCAAGGTGACGCTGAACGGCGCGACGGCGACCGCGACCGACGGCTATTACGAGATCCTCGAACCCTCGACCGCCAGGCCGCTCGCGATGTTCGACGGGCTCGCGCAGCCGACGCCGGCGATCACCGTCAACCGCTTCGGCAAAGGGCGCGCCATCTATCTGGCGACCGCGCCGCAGGCGGCGCTGCTCGGCCCGCTGCTCCGCTCGCTCTATGCCGGGACCGGCATAGTGCCGGGGCCGAAGACGCCCGCCGGGGTCGTCGCGCGAACGGTCGAGGGGCGGACGATGTACGTCAACACGACCACGGCGCCGGTCGCGGTGCCGCTCGCCAAACCGGGTCGCGACATGATCGGCGGCCGCGCGGTGGCGGGAACGCTGACGCTGCCGGCCTATGAGGTGGCGCTGGTCGAGTGAGCCGCGGCCGGTGCGGCGGCGGCGCTACAGGCGGATGCCGCGCCGCGTCATCTCGGCCACCGCGATCGCGCCGAGCGGCGTGTCGGCCGAGGCGTTGAAGATATCGGCGAGGTCAAGCAGATCCTCGTCGCCGAGCTGGAGGATCGAGGTTTCGATGTCGGCGAGACGCTGCACCGCCAGCTCGCCGCGATCGGCAAGCCGCTTCATCCGTGTTCTTAGCATGACGGGATCCTAGCAAAGATGGCGGGGCAATGGCAGCAGAGACTTGCCGCGGTCAATCGAGCCGGCGTTGCGCCTCGAACAAGCGTTCCAGCATCGTCTGGACCATCTCGTACCCCAGTTTCGACAGCGCCAGCAGGCCGTCGCGCCGTTCGATCAGCCCGGCCTGGGCGAGCGCGATCACCCACCGTTCGGTCGTCGCGGGCGGCCCGCCGAGTTCGGCTTCCGACGGATAATGCGCCGCTTCCTCGGCGACGAACAGCGCGAGCAGGATATTGGTCGGCAACGGCGCGTTGAATCCGTGCGGCAGCGCCTCCGCCACCACCTGCGCCGCGGCGAGCATCCGCTCGGCGAGCTTGGTCGTGGTCGTCGTGCTCACGATCCGCACCGAACCATCCGACGGTGTCAAGGTGCGCGGCATGACCTTCTCCCCCCAAGGTCATCTGTTTAACTTCCATTGATATGGAAAATCAACAAGCTACGGTAAGATCAATGCGGCGGCCCGGCCTGCATCCGCACCTCGATGTCGCTGAGCACGTCGACCGGCAGCGGATGGCTGAACTCCACGCCGACCTCATGCTCGCGGTTCCATGCGATCCAGCCTTCCAGCTTGGTCAGCTGTGGCATGTCGATCGTCACATAGGTGCCGACCGTGACGCGATGCGCCAGCATGATCCGGCATCCCAGATGGGTGATGTCGCTGATCGAACATGCCTCCGCATCGAACTTCATCGACGAGATCGTCGCCGGCCAGACGACGGCGAGGCGCTCCGCCTGGCGCTCTTCTTGCGCGAGCCAGGACGGATAGGGGGTGGGATCTACGGAAGCCATGGCTCCTGCTACGGAAAATAGGTTAATATCCCGTCTTGCCGGCGGCTGGACGGGCGCGCTGACACGATGGCAACAGTCAGTGGCACACGGGCAATGGCCGCGCCGGTATCGGCGTCGCACCCGCCGCTCTAGGGCCGGAGCCGACGGGCTGTATTGCGGGGGCACGCATGACCTATTTCATCGTCGCGGCGGCGGCCACGGTCGCTGCCGTCGCGACCTATGGCTATGGCCGGCATCGCCAGCGGCGTGCGCTGCGCAGCGATGCCCGCCGTCGCCTGTCGCGGACGATGGCCGGTGCCCGCGCCGGTGCCGGACGGTCGCGGGACTGACTTTTCGCCGTATCCGACCGCGCTGAACCTTGGATAAACACTTGGTTCAGCATCATTCCATAGCAGCGGGCGCAATACCATGGGCTTTTGAGGAGCGTATCATGCCTGCTCTACGCTGCCGCATCGGCCTGCATAAATGGACGATCAAGCCGGCGACCCACCGGCCGGGAACGACGGTCCACCGCTGTTCGCATTGCGGCCTCGTCCGCCTCCGCCACGCCCGGCCCAGCTAGGCCGGATCGACAGTCCCGATCCCAGCGGCCCCCGCCCGTCACCCCGGGCTTGACCCGGGGTCCCGCTTCCTCCCGATCGGCACGGTAAAGATCCTGGCGGGACCCCGGATCAAGTCCGGGGTGACGGCAGGGCTATCGCATTTTGCTGAGGCGATGAGGTTCGATCGGTGTCCTCATAGAATTCGTCACCCCGGACTCGTTCCGGGGTCCACCCGGCCGCGAGAGAATGGTGGCGATTCAAGCCTTTCTCCTCGCCGCGGAGTGGACCCCGGAACAAGTCCGGGGTGACGGGCGGGGTTTGAAGACGGCAAACTCACCCAAATCCTCATATGCGATGGCCCTCGGGGTGACGGGGAGAGGATAACGCGGTTGCGGCGGCGAGGAACGTCGATCCGTCCCGCGCTCCTTACGGCACCGCCACCGTCGCGATCGCCTCGCCCGCGTCGCGCAGCCGCAGGGAGAGGCTGGCGGGCTTCTGCCCGGCGACCGACGGTGCGACCTCCACCGCATTGCCCGTGAAGCCGTCGGGGATCGCCTGCGCCGCATCGAAGCGCGCGTCGGTGGCGATCGCCTGCGCCAGGAACAGCCGGTCGCCGGTCACCGTGCAGCGGCCCGCCGCCGTGCAGGCGATCGACCGCAGCTCGGGCAGGCGGACGACGCTGCCGAGCGGAACCCAGCGCGTCGCCACGCCATCCTGCACGATGCGGAGGCGCAGCGCGCCGTGCACCAACGGGCCGAGCGCCTCGGCAGGCACGATCGTGCCGATGCCGGTCGTCGCATCCTGCAGGTCATAGCCCTTGCCGGCGGTCAGCCGGCTCGTCGTCTGGCCATCGGCGGTGGCGATCTCGACCACCTCCTTGCCGGTGAGCGGCGTCGCGGGATCGAGGCGGAAGGCGAAGGTGAGGCGCGCGTCCTGCGCGAACACGCCGTCGGGCTGCACTGTCATCGGCAGCACACCCGCGTGCGGCACCGGCTGCGCGCTGCGCTGGAGCACCAGCGGCGTGCGCCGTGCGGCGCCGACGGTCACCGCGATCGTCTTGTGGCGGTTGCCGGCGAAGGTGACGTCGGCGACGATCCGGCTGCCGGCGGCGAGCGCGCGCAACGCCGCGGGATCGGCGGCGGCGAGCGTCAGCTGATCCGCCCGGTCCGACCGGGTCAGCGCCCCCGGCGTCAGCGTGACGCCGCTTAGCCTGACCTCGCGGACCTGATCCAGCCGCGAGCCGGTCAGCATCGCCGCATCGTCGCCGGCCGCGATCGTCAGCGCGTCGAGCCGGCCGATCTCCTGCAGGGCGGGCAAGGTGATCGTCGCCGGCGCCGCGCCGGCCGCACCGGTGACGGTCAGCGTCACCGGGCCGGGCGTCGCCTTGTCGAGCGGCACGTCGACGACGATCCCGCGCTGGCCGTCCTGCTTCCAGTCCAGCGTCTCGCTGGCGCCGTCGCCGCGGCGCATCTCGACCCTGGTGACGCAGCCGGCGCCTTCGCCGGCGAGCGCGAGCGTGTTGGTGCGGCCGACCACCAACGTCGTGTTGGCGGGTGCCGCCCACAGGTTCGCCTGCGGCCGCGACAGCGTGAAGCGCGGCCCGTCGAAGGCGGTGAACCCCCAATTGCCGTGCAGCTGCGCGCCGACCGGCCCGGTGAAGCCGGCGTCGGGCAGCCCCTTGTCGAGCACATATCCGCCGCGGCGGGCGTCGGCATGCGCGGGCAGGTCGACCGACGCGCCGCCGGCGCCGGCGACGCGCACCATGACGTCGCGGGCATAGCGCGTCGCATAGACGAGCGGCGCGCCCTCGACCGGCAGCACCGCGCCGCTCGCCGCGCACAGCAGGCCGGCGCCCTCGCCACGGCGCAGCGGCGGCGGCTTGGCGGCCTCGATCGCGGGCAGGCCGACGACCATCACCGATGCCGGCTTGGCGAAGGACAGCGGCGTGTTGAGCAGCAGGGTGATCCGGCTGTCGCCCATCCGCGCCAGTGCCGGCACGAACTGAAGCTGCGTCGACTGGAAGGCGCCGAACAGCCGGAAGATGTCGCGCACCACGCCGATATACGAACTGTAGAAGCCATAGCCCGCCTGCGGCGTCGCGCTGAGCTGGAAGGCGAGGTCGGTCGGCGCACCGGTCAGCGTGTCGGCGAGCGCCGAGCTGTGCGTGTCGGCGAACAGCAAGGTCTCGCGATCGCCGGTCAGGCAGGCGGCCTGCAGCTCGGCGGGCTGTTGCAGGCATTCCGCCTTCAGCTTGATCGACAGGCTGCGGGTGAGCACCTGCGAGGTCGCGCCGACGCTCGCCGGATCCTCGCGCTCGGCCTGGAGCAATACGTCGAGGAAGGTGTCGAGCCGCGCGCGGTCGAGCGTCGCCTGGTTGAGGTCCTGCACCGCGCGCACGAAGGCGCCGGGCTGTTTGCGCACCGCGCTGGCCACCGCATCGGCGCTGCCGCCCTTTTCGGGCAGGATGAACAGCGCGAGCTGCTGCGCACCCTTGGGCACGATCAGCGACAGGTCGCCGCCTTTGCCCTTGCCGCCCAGCGTATCGTGGAACCAGTCGCGCGGCGGCCGCTCGACCGCGCCGCGCAGGAACACCGCGACCAGCCGGAAGCGCTCGCTGCCGGCGGGCGGCAGGTCGAGCTTGATCGACACCCGGTCGCCCTCGGCGAGATTGGGCACCCAGGCGAGCGGCAGCGTCGCGCCGTCATGGGTGACCGCGATGTCGAGCCGCGGCCCGACCAGATCGAATTGCGACGGCGCCGCCTCGACCCGCCACGCGGCGGCGGCGAGCAGGGCGAAGACGCTGAGATGGCGGAACACACGCGGCATGAGGCAGGCAGCAATCCCGGTTCAACGACGCCGCGCTTCTGCCCCGCGCTTGTGTTCAGATTGAGGCTGGCGGGGTGGAAAAGCCGCCCCCGTCGCCTCAAAACGCCGGCAGCACCGCGCCCTTATAGTGGCTGTCGATGAACGCCTTGGTCTGCGGGCTGCGCAGCGCGGCGATCAGTTTGACGACGCGCGGGTCGTTCTGTTCGCCGGCGCGGCCGACGACGAAATTGACGTAGGGCGATTTGGCGTCCTCGATCACCAGCGCGTCGCGGGTCGGGTTGAGCTTGGCGTCGAGCGCGTAATTGGTGTTGATCATCGCCAGATCGACCTCGCCGAGCACGCGCGGCAGCGTCGCCGCCTCCAGCTCCTTGAAGCGCAGATGCTTGGGATTGGCGGCGATGTCGCGCAGCGTCGACAAAGCGTTGGTCGGCTCCTGCAGCCGGATCAGCCCGGCGCGCTGGAGCAGCAGCAGCGCGCGGCCGCCGTTGCTCGGCTCGTTGGGCAAGGCCACCACCGCGCCGTCGGGCAGCTGCGCCAGCGTCTTGTAGCGGCGCGAATAGCCGCCGAGCGGCTCGACGTGGATGCCGGCGAAGGGCACCAGATGGGTGCCGCGCGCGGCGTTGAACTGGTCGAGATACGGCTTGGTCTGGAAGTAATTGACGTCGATCTGGCGCTGGTCGACCTGCAGATTGGGCTGCACGTAATCGTTGAACACGCGGATATCGAGCGTCAGCCCCTGTCTGGCGAGCAGCGGCTTCACCTGTTCGAGGATCTCGGCATGCGGCACCGCGGTGGCGGCGACGGTGAGCGTCGCGCCATCGGGCTTGGCGCCGCCCGAACAGGCGGCGAGCAGGCCGAGCGACACGACGGCGGGCAGGGCAGTGAGCAGGGTACGACGGTTCATCGGCAGGACCTTCAACGGCGGGTGACGCGGCGGGCGAGACGATCGCCGCCATATTGGATAGACTGGACGAGCGCGACGAGCAGCACGACGGTGACGACCATCACGTCGGTCTGGAAGCGCTGGTAGCCGAAGCGGATCGCGAGATCGCCGAGCCCGCCCGCGCCGACGACGCCGGCCATCGCGGTGAACGAGACGAGCGCGACCGCGGTCACCGTCGCGCCGGCGATCAGCCCGGGCAGGGCCTCGGGGATCAGCGCGCCGGTGACGATCTGCCGCGTCGTCGCGCCCATCGCCTGCGTCGCCTCGATCGTGGTGCGGTCGACCTCGCGCAGCGCGCTTTCGACCAGCCGCGCATAGAAAGGCGCCGCGCCGACGACGAGCGGCGGGATCGCGCCGGCGACGCCGAGCGAGGTGCCGACCAGCGCCATCGTCAGCGGGATCATCACGATCAGCAGGATGATGAACGGCACCGAGCGCAGCACGTTGACGAGGCCGCCGAGCATTGCATTGCCGAACCGGTTGGCGAGCAGCCCGCGTTCGCCGGTGAGATAGAGCAGCACGCCGAGCGGCAGCCCGAACAGGATCGACAGCAGCAGCGATCCCGACAGCATCGCCAGCGTATCGACGCAGGCGCGGCCGATCTCGGACCAGTCGATATTGGCGAACAGGCCGGTCATGCCGCCACCGCCGAAAGCATGCGCTGCGTCGCCGGGTGGCGCGCCGCGGCGAAGACGGCGTCGACCGCGCCGGTCTCGACGATCCGCCCCGCCTCGATCACCGCGACGCGGTCGCAGATGCTGCGCACCACCGCCATCTCGTGCGTGATCAGCACGATGGTGAGGCCGAGTTCGCGATTGAGGTCGCGCAGCAGCGCGAGCACGTCGCGCGTCGTCTCGGGATCGAGCGCGCTGGTCGCCTCGTCGCACAAGAGCACGGCGGGGTCGGTCGCCAGCGCGCGGGCGATGCCGACGCGCTGGCGCTGGCCGCCCGAGAGCTGCGCGGGATAGCGGTTCGCGAACGCGGCGAGGCCGACGCGGTCGAGCAGGGCGGCGACCTTCGCCTCGCGGTCGCGCCGCGGCGCGCCGGCGAGTTCGAGCGGAAAGCCGACGTTGCCCGCCACCGTGCGCGACGACAGCAGGCCGAAATTTTGGAAGATCATGCCCGTGCGCTGGCGCAACCGGCGCAGGTCGGCGGCGGGCAGCGTGTCGATCACCTGCCCGTCGATGGCGACATGACCCGAGGAGGGCCGTTCGAGCCCGTTGAGCAGCCGGATCAGCGTCGACTTGCCCGCGCCCGAACGGCCGATGATCCCGAACACCTCGCCCTTCGCGATCTCGAGCGACACGCCGTCGAGCGCCGGCGCGGCGCCGCCGGGGAATTGCTTTCGGACGTCGGTAAGCTTGATCATGATCGCTGGTTCGCCGCCTTCGCTACGCAAAGGCCGAGCCTGTGCCGGATCGGACGGCGCAATGCCATCGCCAGAAGACTTGGGGCCGCTAAAGGAGGCTTTGCCCGTCGCGGCGGGCGAGGCGGGTCGGTGCGGCCCCACAAGGTCCGTCACCCCGACGTGTTCGCCACCCTGTGAAACTCCCATCACCAGCAAATCAGCGCAGTGCTCCTGCGAAAGCAGGAGCCCAGGGTATCAAGCGCCATAAGGCGTTGCTTTGCTTGGCCCTAGGCTCCTGCTTTCGCAGGAGCACCGTGCTGCTCCTCCGGGCGATGCCGGCTTCCGCAGAGGTTTGGAACAGGTCCGAAGTGACGGGGGTGAAGTTTGAGCACGAGCGCCGGCCCTATGCGATCGCCCCGGTCACCATTGCCGGCGCAGCGCCTTAAATTGTGTCGATGCTGTCGCGGCGGGCGAGGCGGGTCGGTGCGGCCCCACAAGGTCCGCCACCCCGGACGTGTTCGCCACCCCTGCGAAGCTCCCATCCCCAGCAGATCAGCGCAGTGCTCCTGCGAAAGCAGGAGCCCAGGGTATCAAGCGCCATAAGGCGTTGCTTTGCTTGGCCCTAGGCTCCTGCTTTCGCAGGAGCACCGGGCTGCTCCTCCGGGCGATGCCGGCTTCCGCAGAGGTTTAGAACGGGTCCGAAGTGACGGGGGTGAAGTTTGAGCGCGAGCGACGACCCTATGCGGCCCCGGTCACCATTGCCGGCGCAGCGCGCGGATCGCGTCGATGCTGTCGCGGCGGGCGCGGGCGGGATCGGGCGTCGCTGCCGGCGGGGACGCCCGATCC
>NZ_SCMZ01000046.1:0-30873 GCF_005503285.1 Sphingomonas sp. 2SG | reverse complement strand
GGGCGGACGCGCGCCAGCGGGTTTGGCGTCGCCGGTACGGCCCGCGCGGCGGGCATCGCCGAACCGACCGCGGCCCGCCTCACGCTCGTCGCCGCGATCCGCCCGTGGCGCGAAGCGGCGGCCTTCCTGACGGGAAGCGTCACGCTCGCCGCCGCGATCGGCGCGCGGAGCGAAGCGACGGCCTTCCTCCGAACCGGAGCGTTCGGCGCGGGGTGCGACGCGACGGGTGTCCTGACGGCCGCCTGCCGAGGACGCCGGCGTCGCGCCGGGACGAGCCGGACGCGTGGCGACGCCGGCCGGTGCCGCATCGCTGCGGCGGGGCGCGCGGCGGCCTTCGCCGGTCGCGGGCGTGCGCGCCTGGGCCGGGCGTTCCTGCACATCGCGCGGTGCGGGCGCATCGACGGGGCGTGGCCGGGCACGCGCCGGCCGGTTGGCGGTCGGCGCGGTGCGGAAGCCGTCGCGTGGCGCCTCGATCATCGGTTCGTCGGGCGCGCCGCCCTTCAGCGTGCGGCGGAAGGCGACGACCTCATGCTGCTTGACCTCGCCGACGCCGCCGACCGGCAGGTCGCCGAGGATGAACGGGCCGTAGCGGGTGCGGATCAGCCGGCTGACCTGCAATTCGAGATGTTCGAGCACGCGCCGCACCTCGCGGTTCTTGCCCTCGGTGATCGTGATCTCGATCCAGACGTTGGCGCCGGTGCGGCGCTCGATATTGGCGTCGATCGGACCGTAGCGGATGCCGTCGATCTCGATGCCCTCGGCCAGTTCCTCGAGCTGCTGCTGCGTGACATTGCCGTAAGCGCGCGCGCGATAGCTGCGCTCGACCCCGGTCGCGGGCAGTTCGAGCTGGCGCTTGAAGCCGCCGTCGGTGGTCAGCAGCAGCAGGCCTTCGGTATTGAGGTCGAGCCGGCCGACCGGCACCAGCCGCGGCAGGTCGTCGGGCAATCGGTCGTAGATCGTCGGCCGCCCCGCCGGGTCATGCTCGGTGACGAGCAGGCCGGTCGGCTTGTGGTAGAGGAACAGGCGCGTCGGTTCGGGCGGCGCCACCGGCTCGCCGTCGACGGTGACGCCGGCGAGCGAGCGCAGCACCGTCGCGGGCGTGTCGAGCGGCTTGCCGTCGAGCGCGACGCGTCCGTCGGCGATCATCCGTTCGATTTCGCGGCGGCTCGCGACGCCGGCGCGGGCGAGCAGTTTCGCGATCCGGTCGCCGGTGCGGGGTTCGGGGGTTTGGGCCATGGTCCGCCCATAACGCGCATTCGTCCAAGCTGCGAAAATATTTGCGTCCGAAGCTGCGTGCATGCGTTATGTCGCGGAGGCGTAACGAATACCCTGACGCCACGCGGAGCGCATTGATGCTGTTCGGGAGGAAGAAGCGCCAGATCGTGCGCCTGCTGGTCGTCGAGGACGAACCGCTGATCGCCTTCGACGTCGAGCATCTGCTGACCGATGCGAGCTATCAGATCGTCGCGACGGTGGACCGTGTCGCCGATGCGGTTCGTGTGCTGCGTTCGGATGCGGAGGTCGATCTGGTGCTGGTCGACGTGCATCTCGCCGACGGATCGGGGCTCGACGTCGCGCGCGCCGCGGGCGAGGGCGGCGTACCGGTACTGTTCGTCACCGGCAACTTCCCGGCCGAGGCGATGCCGCTGGCGGCCGGCTGCCTCGCCAAGCCCTACCAGCAGCGCGACCTGATCGGCGCGATCGAGGCGATCGAAGCCAAACGCGCCGGCCGCAAGACCAAGCGCCTCCCGTCGGGGTTCCAATTGTTCGAGGCGCCGGCGGGATAAGACGGGCTGGCATACATCCCGACGCCGTTCGTGCTGAGCTTGTCGAAGCACGGTGGGTCCTGCCGCCCTTCGACAGGCTCAGGGCGAACGGTATGAGATGGGGTGATCGACTTCGGCCCTCGCCCCATTCGCAAAGCCGCTAGGCGCACGCGAAATTGGCGTTAGTGTCGCGCCGATGACCGGCAATAACCTGTATTTCCTGATCGTCGTCGCGCTCGTGCTTGTGCTGATCGTCGCGATGCGGCGCTCCGCGGCGCTGCGGGCGCGGCTCGCGCCGCTGGCACCTTATGCCGAGCGCGGCCCGATCGCCGTGTTCTTCATGGGGATATCCTCGGGCCTCGCCTTCACGATGATCGGCGCGACGCTGACCACGCGGCTGAAGCAGGACGGGCTCGACAAGAGCACGATCACCGCCTTCACGCTCGGCTTCCTCGTCTACAATCTCAAACCGTTATGGGCGTGGATGGTCGATGGCGTGCGGCTGCCGCTGATCGGGCGGTTGGGCCAGCGGGTGTCGTGGGTGTTGCTGTCGGGCGTGCTGGTGATCCTTGCGGTCGCCAATCTCGCCTTCGTCGATCCCGCCGCCAGTCTGCAGGCGACGATCATCGCGACGGTGCTGGTCGGCTTTGCCGGCGCGACCTACGACATCGTCATCGACGCCTATCGCATCGAGACGCTGGAGCCCGAGCAGATGGGCATCGGCTCGGGCATGACGCAATATGGCTGGCGGATCGGTTCGGTACTCGCCGGCGCGCTGGCGCTGGTGATCGCCGCTCGCTCGAACTGGCATGTCGCCTATCTCGCCTGCGTGTTGTTCGCCTTCCCGGCAATGATCGTCGCGCTGGTCCGCGGGGAGCCGCATCGGCGCCGCGAGCCGATCAAGCGGCATGGCGCACGCGACATCGCTGCATCGATCGTCAGCCCGTTCCTCGAATTCTTCCGCCGCCACGGTGCCTTCATCATCCTCGCCTTCATCCTGCTGCACAAGATCGGCGACACTCTGGGGCAGCAGGCGCTGCGGCTGTTGCTCGACGACCTGCACTTCAGCAACGACGAGATCGCGCTGTACGATGTCGTCATCGGCTTCTGGGCGTTCTGGATCGGTATCGCGGTCGGCGGCGTGCTCTACGCGCGCATGGGGCTGAAGCGCTCGGTGATGCTCAGCCTCGTGCTGATGATGGTTTCCAACGCCGCCTTTGCGCTGCTCGCCGGGGCCGGGCACAGCAACCTCGGTCTGGCCGGTGCGATGGCATTCGAAAATCTCGCCAGCGGCATCGGCGGCGTAACCGTCGTCGCCTATTTCTCGGCATTGTGCGACCTGCGCTTCACCGCCGCGCAATATGCGCTGATCTCGGCGGCGGCAAGCATCGTCGGTCGCGTGCTGACGGCGACGACGACCGGGCGGCTGGTGGACAGTTTCGGCTATGTCGCTTTCTATTGGGGGACGACGGTCGCGGCGCTGCCCGGCGTGCTGCTGTTCTGGTGGATGTGCCGGTCGGGCCTGATCGACCGGTCGATCGGCAGCGCCGGCGTGGCGGGCGAGGGCGACGTGCGCGACACGCCCCAGGCCTAAACGCAGATCGGGCGGCCGTCGTCGGCGAAGGCGGTCGCCACCGCCGCGACGCTTGCCAGCACCGCGTCGACGCGGCGGACGCCGAGCAGGTCGCCGAGCAGCAGCCGTGCGGTATCGGGCGCGGTCTCGACGCGGGCGAGGATGGTGAGCATCGTCCGCTCCGCCGCGGTCATCCGCGCACAGCAGCAGGGCGCGATCGCGATCGTCCCCGCCGCGGTGCCGGCGAGGTCCGCCATCAGTGCGCGCATCAGCACCAGCGGCCGGCGGAATTCCTGCCCGAAGGCGGTGAACAGCGCGTGGCTGGCGCGCGCATCGTGCAACCCCTGCGCGCCCATCCGGCGCAGCGCGAACAATGCGATCCGCGCATTGGGGCAGGCGGGAAGCGCATAGGGCAGGGCTGCGATCGTGGTGGTGAGGTCGGACATCGGGGGCAACTCCTGTGGTCGTCCCGAACACTCGACAATCCGCTATTGCAAGTCAATCGCAATCAACGCGTCATTGCGGATACTCGTCGTTCAGGCGGAGCGCTTCACCGGCAAGATAGAGCGAACCGGCGATCAGCACGAACGGCGCGGCGGTTTCTCCCGCCAGATCGAGCGCTTGCGGGAGGTCGTCGGCGACTCCGGCGGCGACGCCGAACTCCTCGGCCAGCGCGGCGAGCGTGGCGGGGGCGTGACAGGCGTGACCGGGAACCGGCACCGCGATCATCCGCGACACCGCGGGGGCGAGCAGGCGCAGCACTCCGCGCGCATCCTTGTTGGCGAGCATGCCGAGGACGAGCACCACCGGCCGCTCGCCGGCGAGCGTGCGCAGCGCGCGTGCCACCGGCTGCGCGGCGGAGGGGTTGTGCGCGCCGTCGAGCCACAGGTCGCTGCCGGCCGGCAGGCGATCGTGGAGCGGTCCGGCGCCGAGTCGCTGCATGCGCGCGGGCCATTGCGCCCAATCGGCCGCGGCGCGCATCGCCGCTTCGGGGATCGCCAGCGCGCCCTGATGGCGCAGCATCGCGATGGCGAGCGCCAGATTGCGCGACTGATGCGGGCCGACGAGTCGGGGCCGATCGGTGACGACCGCAAAGCCGCCGTCGCGATAGCGCATCGTCTGGCGCGCGGTTTCGCTCCACCAGCCGACGTTGCGCGCGACGACGGGGGCGCCGGCGGCGGCGGCGACCGCCGCGACGCGGGCGCGGCAGGGGGCGGGATAGTTCATCGTCACCAGCGGCACGCCCGGCTTGGCGATCCCCGCTTTCTCGCCGGCGATGTCGACGATGCGGCTGCCGAGAAAGGCTTCGTGGTCCATCCCCAGCGCGGCGACGCCGGTGACCGCGGGACGGGCAATGACGTTGGTCGCGTCGAGCCGGCCGCCGAGGCCGACCTCGACGATCGTCGCGGCGGCGGGGGTGCGCGCGAAGGCGAGGAAGGCGGCGGCGGTGGTGACCTCGAAGAAGCTCGCGCCGATGCCGTCGGCACGGTCGAGCACCTCGGATAGCAGGGCGGCGAGCGCGGCGTCGTCGATCAGCCGCCCGGCAATGCGGATGCGCTCGTTGAAGCGGACGAGATGCGGGCTGGAGAAGACGTGGATGTCATGCCCCGCCGCCTCGATCGCCGCGCGCAGAAAGGCGCAGGTCGAGCCCTTGCCGTTGGTGCCGGCGACGTGGAACACCGGCGGCAACGCTAGATGCGGGTCGCCGAGCCGCGCGAGCAGCGTCGTGATACGGTCGAGGCCGAGGATGTCGGCGCCGGGGGACAGCGACCACAGGCGGTCGAGCTGCTGCTGGACCGCGGGATCGGTGGAGGTGGCGTGGTCAGGCATCTGCTGGGGTCCGGGTGTCCGCTTGCCAAATTCCCTTCGTCACCCCGCAACACGTCCGGGGTAACGGCGCGGGTGGGAGAGCGTTTCCCCTCCCCCGGTTACGCCGCCTGCGCCACCGACAGATAGCCGATCACCGTCGCCAGCCGCTCGCGCAGCTCCTTGCGGTGGACGACCATGTCGAGCATGCCATGGTCGAGCAGATATTCGGCGCGCTGGAAGCCCTCGGGCAGTTTCTCGCGGATCGTGCTCTCGATTACGCGCTGGCCGGCGAAACCGATCAGCGCATTGGGTTCGGAGATCTGCACGTCGCCGAGCATCGCATAGCTGGCGGTGACGCCACCGGTGGTCGGATCGGTCAGCACGACGACATAGGGCAGGCCGGCGTCGTGCAGCATCTGGATTGCGACCGTGCTCCGCGGCATCTGCATCAGGCTGAGGATGCCCTCCTGCATACGCGCGCCGCCCGCGGCGGTGAAGATCACATAGGGCGCCTTCTCGCGGATCGCTTCCTCGACGCCGCGAACGAACGCCTCGCCGACCGCGAGCCCCATCGAGCCGCCCATGAAGGCGAAATCCTGCACGCCCATCACGACGCGATGGCCGAGGATCGTGCCGCGCGCATTGATCAGTGCGTCCTGTTCGTGCGCCGAGGTGCGCGCCGCCTTGAGCCGGTCGGTATAGCGCTTGGAATCGCGGAACTTGAGCGGATCCTCGGGCACCTTGGGTACCGGCAGTTCGGCGCAGCTGCCCTCGTCGAGGATCTGTGCGAAGCGCAGCTTCGGGCCGATGCGCTCGTGATGATCGCATTTCGGGCAGACGTAGAGGTTCTCCTCCAGCTCCTTGGTGAAGACCATCTGCCCGCAGCCCTTGCACTTGTGCCAGAGATTCTCGTCGGACGATTCACGCTTGGCGACGAAGGGCAAAGCGTTGCGGACGTTGGTGATCCAGCTCATCGGATGACCTTTCGCGACGAGGCCAGCGCCTCGCTGAGGGAGTGGACATAGGTGCGCACCGCATCGGGCGCGGCGGCGCCATGGGTGGCAACCAGCTCGACGATCGCCGAGCCGACGACGACGCCGTCGGCGACGGCGCCGATCGCGGCGGCCTGTTCGGGGGTGCGGACGCCGAAGCCGACCGCGACGGGCAGGTCGGTGGTCGCCTTGAGCCGCGCGACCGCCTGGTCGATCGAGCCCTGCGCCGCCTGCTGCAGCCCGGTGATGCCCGCGACCGAGACGTAATAGAGGAAACCGCTCGCGCCATCGAGCACACGCGGCAGGCGCGCGGCATCGGTCGTCGGCGTGGCGAGGCGGATCGGATCTACGCCGCGCGCGCGCAGCTCCGGCCCCAGCGCATCGTCTTCCTCCGGCGGAATGTCGACGCAGATCACGCCATCGACACCCGCCGCCGATGCCGCCCCGGCGAACCAGCCGGGGCCGCGACGCAGCATCGGATTGGCATAGCCCATCAGCACCAGCGGCACGTCGGGATGCCGCGCGCGGAAGGCGGTGGCGATGGCGAGGATATCGGCGGTGCGCGTGCCGGCGGCGAGGCTGCGCAGGTTCGCCGCCTGGATCGCCGGGCCGTCCGCCATCGGATCGGTGAACGGCATGCCGAGCTCGATCACGTCGGCGCCGCCCGCGACGAGCGCGTCGAGGATCGCGCCGGTCGCATCAGGCGTCGGATCGCCGGCGGTGACGAAGGTCACCAGCGCCGGGCGGCCCTTGGCAAAGGCGTTGGCGAGGCGCTGGCTCATATCGCCACCCCGAGCGCTTCGGCGACGGTGAAGATATCCTTGTCGCCGCGACCGCATAGGTTGGCGAGGATGATCTGGTCGTCGCGCATCGTCCGCGCGCGCACCGCCACCGCGGCGATCGCATGCGCCGGCTCGAGCGCGGGGATGATCCCCTCGGTGCGGCAGAGCAACTGGAAGGCGTCGAGCGCGTCCTTGTCGGTCGCGCTGGTATATTCGACGCGGCCGATGTCGCGCAGCCAGGCGTGTTCGGGGCCGATGCCGGGATAGTCGAGCCCGGCCGAGATCGAATGACCCTCGGCGATCTGGCCGTCCTCGTCCTGCAACAGATAGGTCTTGTTGCCGTGGAGCACGCCCGGGAAACCGCCGGCGAGGCTGGCGGCATGTTCGCTGCCGTCGAGCCCGTGGCCGGCCGCCTCGACTCCGAGCATCCCGACCGCGGGGTCGCCGAGGAACGGGTGGAACAGGCCGATCGCATTCGAGCCGCCGCCGATCGCCGCGCAGAGCAGGTCGGGCAGGCGGCCGGTGCGGGCGAGCATCTGCGCGCGCGCCTCGCGACCGATGATGCTCTGGAAGTCGCGGACCAGCTCCGGATACGGATGCGGGCCGGCGGCGGTGCCGATGATGTAGAAGGTGTCGTGGACGTTGGCGACCCAGTCGCGCAGCCCCTCGTTCATCGCGTCCGACAGCGTCGCCGCGCCGCTGGTCACCGGGCGGACCTCGGCGCCGAGCAGCTTCATGCGGAAGACGTTGGGCTGCTGCCGCGCGACGTCCTTCGCGCCCATGTAGATGACGCACGGCAGGCCGAAGCGCGCGCAGACTGCGGCGGTGGCGACGCCATGCTGGCCGGCGCCGGTTTCGGCGATGATCCGCGTCTTGCCCATGCGGATCGCGAGCAGGATCTGGCCGATGCAATTGTTGATCTTGTGCGCGCCGGTATGGTTGAGCTCGTCGCGCTTGAACCAGATCTGCGCGCCCATGCCGTCGCCAGCGCCCTCGCGCACCGCCTCGCTCAGCCGCTCGGCGTGATAGAGCGGGCTGGGGCGGCCGACATAATGTTCCATGAGGTCGTCGAACTGTGCGGCGAAGGCGGGGTCGGCCTTGGCGGCGCGATACTCGCGATCGAGGTCGAGGACCAAGGGCATCAGCGTCTCGGCGACATAGCGGCCGCCGAACTGGCCGAAGTGGCCGCGCTCGTCGGGCTGCGCGCGATAGGTGTTGGGGGCGTTCATGACTGCGTCGCTTTAAGGAAGGCGCCGATCTTGTCCATATCCTTGACCCCCGGCGCGGACTCGACGCCGGACGATACGTCGACCAGCTTCGCGCCGGTGCGCGCGATCGCCTCGCCGACATTGGCGGGGTCGAGCCCACCCGACAGCGCCCACGGCAAAGGGTGGCGGAAGCCGTCGAGCAGCGCCCAGTCGAAGCGCAACCCCATGCCGCCGGGCAGCTTCGCGTCGTCCGGGGTCTTGGCGTCGTAGAGGATGCGATCGGCAGCGCCGGCGTAGACGCGCGCGGCGTCGAGGTCGGCGCGGGTCTTCACCGCCACCGCGGCCCAGCTTTCGAGACCGCTGCGAGCGCGGATCGCTGCGACGCGGGGCGCGGCGGTCTTATGGAGCTGCACCGCGTCGATCGTGCCGCTGGCCACCGCCTCTTCGACCAGCGCATCGTCGGGATCGACGAACACGCCGACGCGGCGGACGTGCGACGGCACGCGCGCGGCAAGCTGCGCCGCGCGCGCAAAATCGAGATGACGCGGCGACGGCGGGAAGAAGACGAAACCGACATGGCTCGCGCCGTGCCGCAACGCGGCATCGAGCGTCTCGGGCGTGGAGAGGCCGCAGATCTTGGTGTGGACGGGCATGATTGCGCGTGTCGGCGTTCGGCGGGGGAAGTGCAAGGGTTCGGCGGCTGCAGGCCGATCGCATTCAGCCGTCACTCTCACCCTTCGCCGCCTCCGGCGGGAAGGGTGAGGGTCGATCGGGTCCTACAGCGTCCCGCCGATCGCCCGTGCGGCGGCGTCGGGATCCTCTGCCTGCGTGATCGGGCGGCCGATGACGAGGATCGAGGCGCCCGCATCGAGCGCGGCGCGGGGCGTGACGACGCGCTTCTGGTCGCCGGCCGGGCCATCGGCGGGGCGGACGCCGGGGACGACGAAGAAGCCCTTGGGCCATGCCTTCTTCGCCGCGGCGACTTCGGCGCCCGAGCAGACGATGCCGTCGATCCCCGCCTCATGCGCCAGTTCCGTGAGGCGCAGGACCTGGTCGTGCGCGCTGCCGCCGATGCCGGTGGCGGCGAGATCGCTCGCGTCGAGGCTGGTCAGCATCGTCACCGCGACGACCTTGGTGTTGAGCGGTGCCGCCGCCTTGGCGTCCTCGAGCATCGCGCGGCCGCCGCTGGCGTGGACGGTCAGGATCGCGGGCTCGATCGGGCTCAAGGCCTGCACCGCCTTGGCGACGGTGTTGGGGATGTCGTGCAGCTTGAGATCGAGGAAGATCGGCAGGCCGAGCTCCGCCATCTCGCGCACGCCATGCTGGCCGTGCGCGCAGAAGAATTCGAGGCCGAGCTTGATGCCGCCGATATGCGCGCGGGTGCGGGTGGCGATTGCCTTGGCGCGGGCGAGATCGGGCGTGTCGATCGCGACGTAGATCGGGCTCATGCCGGGCGTCCGTCGAGCGCCGGGTCGGCTGGCACGACCGGCTCGGCCGCAACGGGTGCGGGCATCGCCGGTGCCGCCCGCTGGTCGACCAGCAGCCGCTCGCACGCCGCGAGACGCTGGCGCAGTCGCCAGCGCACCGTGCCGAGGTACAGATAGGTCGGCAGGAAGCCGAGCAGGAAAGTGACGAGCAGCAGCAGCGGCAGGTTCACGTCGGCGATCAGGCCGCTCCACAGATTGATCTGGACGCCGGTCCAATTGCCATAGGTGAACAGCGCCGCGACGAACGCGAGCAGGAACCAGAACAGGATCTTGAGGAACTGCATGCAACACTCCTGAGGAGCGGCGAGGGTAGCCGGGGCGCGCGCCGATGGCCAGAGGGGGCGGTCCTCTCCCGGAAGGGCAGGACTATCGCATATGACTACGGTAATGAGGCTCGACCGGTTTCCTTGCCAGATTCGTCACCCCGGACTGGTTCCGGGGTCCACCGGGCCGCAAGGGAATGGTGTTGCCTCAAGCCTTTCTCCTCGCCGCGGGGTGGACCCCGGAACCAGTCCGGGGTGACGGATCATCCGGAGAAACCGATCGAACCTCGCCGCCCCAGTCCGTCCTTGCAGGGGGGGAACCGCGTCACCCCACCTCCACCCGCAAACTCGCGATCAGCGCCGGGATCGCCGTCAGCCGCGGTTCCTCCTCGTCGAGGATCGCGCGGAACGCGGCGCGCTTGATCGCGGCGACGCGGCCGGGCTTCATCCGCACCTGCGCGGGCAGCGTCGAGACGCAGATGTCGATCATCCGCTCGGCACCGTGCAGGCGGCCCCAGAGATAGTCATTCTCGCGATAGGCGCGGCTGAAGAACGCGCCGAAGCTGTTGAACTGAATGCCCTTCAGCGTCGCCTCCGCACCGCCCGTGCGGATCGCGGTGGCGTCGTCGGGGGCGATGCGATCGACCTTGATCGGATCGAACTCGTCCAGCCCCTCGCCCTGTAATAAGGGCAAGGTCGCGGTGTCGAAATAGGGGAAGCCGAGATAGGCGAGCAGCAACGCCCGCCGCATCGGCCGGTCGAGCGTCGCGAAGGCGTGCGCCAGCCGCCGGTCGGTATCGCCGTCCAACGTCGTGAGGTCCAGCGTCGCGCCGAGCGCGTCGAGCAGCGGCGCGGCATCGCCGCTGCGCAGGCGGCGGACGTGATGGCCGAACTCGGGATGCTGGTCGGCGCGCTGGCGGTCGAGATAGGCAGCGAGCGAGGCATAGATCGCCTCGCGCATCGCGCTCGCCTCGCCTGCGGCACCGTCGTGCTGCGCCTCGATCTCCTCCAGCCGCCGCGCCATCAGCCGCAGCCGGCGGATGCGGAAGCCGAGGTCGAAGGTGCGCAGGAAGTCGATCGTCGCCGTGCTCTCCTTGCCCGAGAAGCTCGGCGCGAGCCCGCCGAAGCCGCGTTCGGCGATCGCCGCCTCGATACTCGCGCGGATGCGGCGCCAGCGTTGCTGGCCGGGCTCGCCGCCGACCTGGTAGAGCAGGCCGGTGATCGTCTCGACCACGCCGCTGAGCTTGAGATGGCCGTAAGCGGCGTAGCTGTAGCCGGCGCGCGTCGCCGCCGCGGTCTGCGCGCGGCGGCGCCAGGCGACCAGACGCGCCGGCGTCGGCCGGTTGAGGAACAAGGTGTGGCCGAAGAGCTGCTCGATCTCCTCCTCCACCGCGGGGCGCAGCGCGGTGACGATGCCGCGCATCCGGTCGATCCGGCCGGATCGCTCGGCGAGCGCATCGAGATTGTCGCGGATCGGCTGCTGGCGCGGCAGGTCGCTGAGGGCGCCGAGGATCGTCTGGAAGAAGCCGGGCTTCTCGCCGCCCGAGCCGAGCCGGATCTTGATGCCCGGCGAGGGGTCGATGTAGACGAAGCGGCGATCGATCTCGCGCCGCGCCGGCCGCTCCTTGAGCGCGTCGATCGCCGGCCGGAACGGCGCGTTGGCGAGCACCGATCCGTCGATCAGCACCGCTTTGTCGACCTGGTTGGCGGCGAACTGCCGTGGCAGCGCACGCTTGAGGAAGGCGGCGCGGCCCGGCCAGTCGATGCCGCGCGCCGCGAGCACGTCGTCAAGCTCGCCGACGGTGAACGGCGGGAAGGCCCCCGGAAAGCTCGACGTCGCGCGCGCCGCGAAGGCGAGGTCGGGCATCGCGCCGATCACGCCGCCGCTGGCATGATCGGAGAAGCCGAGCACGACGCGATGCTCGGTCTCCATCACCTCGGGCGGCGAATTGAGGCGCAGCCGTTCGGGATGGCCGGTGAAATCGGTGCAGGTGACGAACAGGTCGAGCGGCTGGCCGTCGGGCAGCAGCCGCGGCCCCGCCGTCGATCGTGCCATCGCCGCGAAGGCGTCGAGCAGCAGCCCGGTGAAGGTCGCACCGCCGAACGGCGGCTCGAACCAGCGCGAGCGGACGAAATGCGACAATTTGGTCCGCACCTCGTCCTGCGTCGCCTCGTCGAGCGCCTCGACCTTGTCCTTGCTGCGCCCCGCCGCGACCCAGGCGAGCGGCAGCGCCCACAATTTCGAGAAGCGGCTGGCGGGTGCGGCATCGGGATCGATCAGCGCCTCGACGTCGGCGGAGGTCAGCCACAGATCGGTGAGCGGTTCGAGGCTCTGCCCGGTGGCGATCGCCTGCGCGAGGAAGATGCCGTTGATCCCGCCCGCCGACGCGCCGGCGATGATGTCGGCGAGCACGCGCAGCCGGATGCCGGCGAGTGCCTCGATCTCCTCGATCAGCGCGGCATAGACCGCTTCGCTGCCGCCCTCGCGCGCATCGCCGGCATGGAAGGCGCAGCTCGCGCGGACCAGATGCCACACCTCCTTGGTAATGCCGTGCATATAGACCGCGAGGCTGATCCCGCCGTAGCAGACCAGGGCGAGGCGCAGTTCCTTCTCGCGCATCAGGCGGGCGCCAGCGTCGCCCAGATCGGCAGGTGATCCGAGGTCTTGCGCGCCGCAGCGCTGGCATGGACGCCGCACTCAGCGACGGTCAGCTCGGGCGACACCATGATCCGGTCGAGCCGCCCGACCGGCCGGCGCGCGTGGAAGCTCGGCCCGGTCGCCGCCATGCGATAGTCGCGGCAGAAGTCGCGCAGGCACCCCGCCGCGGCGGTCCATTCGTTGAGGTCGCCCATCAGCACGGTCGGATGGCGCAGCGTCGCGGTCTCGACATGCGCCATGATCGCCGCCGCCTGCCGCCGCCGCCACAGGCCCGAGAGATCGAGATGCATGCCGACGACGCGCAGCATCCCGGCATGCGTGTCGATATCCGCCATCACCGCGCCGCGCGGTTCGAGCGAGGGCAAATGGATCGGCGCGCGCTCGACGACCCGCGCCGACTTGCGGACGAGGATGACGTTGCCGTGCCAGCCCATCGACAGCGCGCGCATGCCGAACTCGACCGGCTTCCAGTCGCTGTGCTCGTCGAGCAGATGCGTCGGCAGCACCGATTCGCGCGTGCCGAAGCGGCGGTCCGCCTCCTGCAAGGCGATGACGTCGGCGTCGATCTCACGCAGCACCTCCAGCACCCGTTCCGGGTTGCGGCGACGGTCGAGACCGACGCCCTTGTGGATATTGTAGCTGGCGACTTTCAGGTGGCGGGAAACCATTGCGCGATCGTAACGCCCGTGCGCCGGTTTGGTGCCGACCCGGCGCACGGGCGCGTGACGTCTGCGAAAGGCAGCGCCACCAATATATTAGACGGGTTCCCCATGTGTTATGGCTCGACAATAAAGCAACAGGCAGAGACTAGAACCAAATTTGCAGTTATAAGTCCCACGGCGGCGTGATATGTGGAGTTACGAGTCGGATGGCAATTCGATGACCGGGGGCTGTAACTTGCGGATTGATCGGATCATTATGGTGTTCTGGTTGCTGGTCGGGGCGTCGTCGGCGTCGGCGCAGGAGAAGTCCGGCGTCAAACCGGGTTTTACGCTGACGCCGGGATCGGCGCATATCGTGCTGATCCGGCCATCGATCCAGGTCGGTGCGCAATCAACCGCGGGGATGTTCGAACCCAATGCCGACTGGACCGTACAGGCACGCGACGCACTCGGCGCCGCGTTGCGTACGGCGGAGCGACAGCTCGGCAACGACGTGACCGATTATGTCGAGCCCGCCGGCGCGGACGCCACGCTGCTCTCTGAATATCAGGCGCTGTTCGATGCGGTCGCGGCGTCGGTGATCGAATATCAGTTCTTCGTGGGCAACCGGCTGCCGACCAAGAAGCGCAAGGACCAGTTCGACTGGAGCCTCGGGCCGGACGTGGCGACGCTGCCCGGCCTTGCCGGCGCCGATTACGCGCTGTTCGTCTCGACCGAGGATCATTTCGGTTCGACCGGACGCAAGGTGTTGCAGATCTTCGCTGCGCTTGCGCGGGTACCGGTTACCGCCGGGGTGCACCGGGGGTTCGCCGGTATGGTCGATCTGCGTACCGGCGATCTGGTATGGCTCAACGCCGATTGGCAGATGGGCGGGGACGTCCGCGATGCCGCCGGCGCCGAGAAGCGCGTGCGGCAGTTGCTCGCCGGCTTCCCCGGCAAGCCCGCAGCAGCGCCTTGAGATGCGCCGCCTGATCGCCGCCGCGCTGATCGTCTCGACCGCGACTGCGGCGTCCGATCCGGTGCTGCTGCCCTATGTTCCCGCCTATCAGCCCAGCGATGTCGACGAGCGCGGTGCGTGGATGATCGCCGACGAAGAGGAGCGGCGGCTGCGCGATGCGCCGGAGGTGATCCGCGATCCCGCGCTCAACGCCTTCGTCCGCGACGTCCTGTGCCGCACCGTCGGTGCCGATCGCTGCGCCGCGATCCGGCTCTACATCGTGCGCATCCCGGCGTTCAACGCGACCACCTATCCCAACGGGATGATGACGGTGTGGACGGGTGCGCTGCTGCGGCTGCACAGCGAGGCGGAGCTCGGCGCGATGCTCGGCCACGAATTCGGCCATTTCGAGCTGCGTCATACCGTGGCGAGCTTCCGCCACCGGCGCAGCGGCAACGCTCTGCTCGCCTGGGCATCGATCCTCGGCGGCGGCTTCGCCTTGCAGGTGGCGACGATCGGCGGCTTCTACCGCTTCGATCGCGCGCAGGAGAAAGCGGCGGACCTGCTCGGCCTGCGCTACCTCGCGGCCTCGTCCTATCCGGCATCGGCGGCGGCGGACATTTGGGTGCGCGCCATGGCGGAGACGGACGCGAGCGCGATCGGCCGCTATCGCAAGCCCGACCAACGCTACACCGCCGGTTTCTTTGCGACGCATCCGACCGATCTCACCCGCGCCACCTATCTGCGTGCCGCGGCGGCGGCGATCGGCGTTCACGGCGCGGATGAGGCGGCGCGGTATCGCGCGGCGCTCGCGCCATGGCTGCCGCGCCTGCTCGCCGACCAGATCAAGCGCAACGATTTCGGCGGCAGCGAATATCTGCTCGCGCAACTGGCGGCGGACGGCTGGACGACGCCGCTGCTGTTCGCGCGGGGCGAATTGTATCGCGAACGCGGCAATCCGCGCGATCTGGCGAGCGCCGCCGGTTTCTATCGCGACGCGATCGGCCGTGGCGACGCGCCGCCCGAAGCCTATCGCGGGCTCGGTCTCGCGCTGCTGCGCGGCAACCAGGCCGAGCCCGGCAGAGCGGCGCTGCGCGACTATCTCCGCCGCAAGCCCGATGCGGGCGATGCGCCGCTGATCTCCACCCTGATCGCTTCATGAGGCTTGCCGATGACGTTGCGCCGCTTCCCCTCCATCGCGCTCGCCGCCGCGGCGCTCGCCCTCGCGGCGCCGGTCCACGCCGGCAACACGCTCATCCCGGCGGGGCAGCGCGTCGCCGTCGCCGGATCGGCGTTGACCGTACAGCCCGACGCCGAATGGAACAGGCTCGGCGCACGCCCCGGACGCTATGCGGAACGCTGGACACGCGACGGCGACCAGCTCGACGCGCTGACCTTCTACGGCGGGATCGCCGACGGCAAGACGCTGTTCCGAGAGGTCAACCGGAAGGAGCGGCCACTGCCGCGCGTGGCGGCGACGATGCTGATCACGGACATCCCGATTTTGCTGGAGAACAGCTATCGCGTCGCGCGCGGCATCGCGGCGATGACGATCGAACGGGTCGAGCCGGCACGCTTCGCCGGCCGCGACGGCGTCCATTTCACCTACAGCTATATCCGTCTCAAC
This sequence comes from Sphingomonas sp. 2SG, assembly GCF_005503285.1. Taxonomy (NCBI): domain Bacteria; kingdom Pseudomonadati; phylum Pseudomonadota; class Alphaproteobacteria; order Sphingomonadales; family Sphingomonadaceae; genus Sphingomonas; species Sphingomonas sp. 2SG. The sequence continues at coordinate 15,108 of NZ_SCMZ01000046.1, read as the reverse complement.
GAATCGCTGCACCGGCGCGGCGAGGCGTTCGGCGCGATCATCCGCGGCCGGCTGTATCTGATCACCTATGAGGCGCCCGCGCTCTATTATTACGAGCGGAGCGCACCTGCGGCGCGGCGCGTCGTCGACAGCGCGCGGGTGTGACGGGCGCGGCAGGACAGGGGCCCCGCGGGTAGACTGACCCACCCACCAGATACTGGGCGGGCAGGTCAGTCCGGCAATCCCTTCCATGGTCTTTCCGACCAAGTCTGCGTGTAGTTGCAGAAGGTTAACGTCGCGTTCCGTATGTTCGCGGCCGTCGGATTGCCATGCGATCGACCGTGACGCCGATCGGACAGAATCATTTGACTGATGACAAAATGGGTCTGTAGCTTTAGGACAACATTCGTGCCCGAGTTCCGTCGAAAACGACGATGACCGTAGTGTGCCGGGAGACAGCCGATGACCCAGATTCGTTGGAAACGAACGAAGCTGCGCGCCCTGATCCTGCGCATTCAGGGCTCGGTGTTCATCTCCGACGGCTTGCGGCGGCGCCTGCTCAATTTCGCAGGCGCGCGGATCCACCCGACCGCCACCATCCGTCATTCCTGCTGGCTCGACAGCGCCGACATCGTGATGGGGCCGGATGCGATGCTCAACTGCTTCGCCCGCTACGACGGTGCCGCGCCGCTGATCTTCGAGGCGGGGGCGCGCGTCTCGTCGGGCGTCACCTTCACCACCAGCACGCATCATCACACCGGCAATCCCAAGCGGCGCTCGTCGCAGGAGACGATCGACTCGCCGATCACGATCAAGGCGGGCAGCTGGGTGATGACCGACGTGACGATCAATCCCGGCGTCACGATCGGCGCGGGCTGCGAGATCGGCGCCAAGGCGCTGGTCGTCGAGGATACCGAACCCAACGGTCTGTACGTCAACATGGCCGGTCCCTCCGGCGCCATCCGCGCGCGACGGATCAAGGACCTGCCCGTGCCCGGCGTCGCCGCGACGCCGGTGGTGCTGGCGACGAAGCGCGCCTGACGCCCGCTGCCGGCGATGATCGGCAGCGACGCGCCGGGCGGAGCGAAGCGGTGCGGCGTGAGTTGATTTGTTTCGGAACGGGATTCCGGCGCAAGATCCTATAGCGATTGCGGTTGCTCGCCGGCGTCCCGACCGGCATGTCTGTACCACGCCCTGCCGGCGGGCTCGTCAACTCCCGGGCCGGCAGGGCGCCCGATGGGGCGCTTGAGAATGTATTGGGAACATCTTTCCGCAAGCGATGCCCTGATCCTCGCCGGAATCGCGGTGCTGATCGCCAGCCTGTATCTCGCGTTGCGCTACGACCGGCGCGTGCAGCAGCGGCGCGCTGCCGAGTGGCACGATGCCTATTACCGGCGCGGCGGACTGGTGCGCGCGCTGATGGGCCGATGGGGCCGCGGACCGGCGCGCCTGACCGATCAGCGCGACGACGTGTCCCGTCCGCAGACACAACAAAGGGGGCCGTAGCCCCCTTTGCGAGCGCCCGTGGCGCTGCCGTGACCGGCGGCCGCGCCCGCAGGCGACGACCGCGGAAAACGGATCTTAGTTGCTGTCGGCCTTGTCGTCGTCCGAAGCGACGGCGACGATGCCGGCTGCCACGGCAGCGACCGCCAGCACGGCGATGATGACGCCGCCACCGGCGAGCTCGTTCTTCTTGGCCGAGGTGGAACCGGTGCGTACCGACTTGGCGACCGACAGGCTCGCAGCGGGGTTGGCCGGTGCCGCAGCGACCGGTGCAGCGACGAGGGCCGTAGCGGCAACGGCGGTGAGGTACTTACGAATCACGCTAATCTCCTATTGTAGGGTTACCCCTCGGCCATCCCTGGCACGAGGAGGCTACCATTGGGTTAATGCAGGCGATTTTGCAATCTCGGGCAACGACGTATGGCAGCGTCGCAATCGCCGTGGTCGGCATCCGAAACGATCGGTCCGGCGGCATCGAATTTCGGATAAAGCGCGCGTCCGCAACTGCTTACCAGTGGAACTCCGGACGTGATTCAAGAGGCCGCACTCGCGCGCGCTGATGCAAATCGACCCATGCCACTGACGTCAAACATCCGTCCGCAATCCGAGCGGACATGCTCACTCAAGTCGTTGCGAACGCATGTAAAATCAAAGTCGGCTTCACCCCGTCGCCTGCCATGCGCAATCGGTCGAAGACCTTATCATCGTATAATATATTTGACGGACTAAAGGCGAAATGATGGAATGACGATCCGATCAACCGCCGGAAGGACGCCCTTTGAGCCACCCGCACCGCCGAGCGTTCCTGAAGACCGGCGGCGCCTCCGCCGTCGCGGCGCTGTTGCCCGCCGCGCCGCTCGCTGCGGCGGCTCCGGCCGCTTCGCCGAACCCGCGCATCGTCGAGCCGCTCGACACCGATTGGCGCTTCCATCTCGGCCATGCCAGCGACCCGGCCAGGGATTTCGGCTTCGGCCGCAGCCACGATACCTATGCCAAATCGGGCGACGCCGGCACCCCGGCTGCCGAAGCCAAGTTCGACGCCAAGGATTGGGCGACGGTGTCGCTGCCGCACGACTGGGCAGTCGACTTGCCGTTCGAGCGGTTTGGCGCGCCGGGCAGCGACGCGGACAAAACCGGCGCCTATCAGGGCTTCAAGCCGCTCGGCCGGATGTGGCCGGCGACCAGCGTCGGCTGGTACCGGCGCATCATCCGCCTGACGCCGGCGGATGCGACGCGCCGGCTGCTGCTCCAGTTCGACGGCGTGTCGCGCGACTGCCTCGTTATCCTCAACGGCTTCGTCGTCGGGTCGAACGAGAGCGGCTATACGCCGTTCGAGATCGACGTCACCGACTTCGCCAAGCCGGGCGAGGACAATGTGCTGCTCGTCCGCTGCGACGTCAGCCTCGGCGAGGCATGGTCGTACGAGGGCGCCGGCCTCTATCGCCACGCGCGGCTGGTCAAGACCGCGCCGGTGCACATCCGGCAATGGGGTGCGACCGTACGCACCACCGTCGCCGCAGCGGGCGCGCAGGTGGCGATCACGACCGAGATCGTCAACGACGGCCCCGCCACGCGCGTGCGGCTGCGCTCGACGATCGCCGCGCCGGACGGACGGGTGGTGGCGCGGCTGACCTCCGATCCGCTCGCGCTGCCCGCCTGGGGCGAGACGATCGCGGCGCAGCAGACGCTGCTCGCCAGTCCGGCGCTTTGGTCGCTGGAGACGCCGCAGCTCTATACGCTGACCAGCGAGATACTGATCGACGATGCGCCGGTCGACCGCGACGAGACGCGCTTCGGCATCCGCACGATCCGCTTCGATCCCGACCGCGGTTTCTTCCTCAACGACCGTCCGGTGAAGATCAAGGGCACCTGCAACCATCAGGATCATGCCGGCGTCGGTTTCGCGGTGCCCGACAGCCTGCACGTCTGGCGGCTCGAACAACTCAAGGCGATGGGCGCCAACGCCTATCGCTCGACGCACCATGGCCCCGCGCCGGCGATCCTCGACGCCTGCGACCGGCTCGGCATCCTCGTGATGAGCGAGACGCGGCAGATGTCGAGCAATGCCGAAGGCCTGTCGCAGTTCGACCGCGTCGTGCGGCAGGGTCGCAACCATCCCAGCGTCTTCATCTGGAGCATCGGCAACGAGGAGATCCACCGCGGCACCGAAAACGGCGCCCGCATCGCCGAGACGATGAAGCGCCGCGTCCATGCGCTCGACGGCACCCGTCCGGTGACCGAGGCGTTCAACGGCAAGCTCGGGCAGGGCGCCTCGCGCGTGCTCGATGTCATGGGCTGCAATTATTATCTCGGCGAGATCGACGGCTATCACGCCAAGCATCCGACCGTGCCGATGATCGGCACCGAGACGGGCAGCACGGTGATGACGCGCGGCGAATATGCCCGCAACGACAAGGAAGGGCTCGTCCCCGCCTACGATCAGGACTATCCGGTCTGGGCGACGACCGCGGAGAAATGGTGGTCCTTCTACGACGCGCGGCCGTTCCTCGCCGGCGGGTTCGTCTGGACCGGCTTCGACTATCGCGGCGAGCCGACGCCGTTCGAACGCTGGCCGGAAAACGTCTCCCACTTCGGCCAGATGGACCTGTGCGGCTTCCCCAAGGACAATTTCCATTACTACCGCGCCTGGTGGGGGTCGGAACCGGTGCTCCACCTCTTCCCGCACTGGAACTGGCCGGGTCGAGAGGGGCAGACGGTCGCGGTCTGGGTGCACAGCAATTGCGACGCGGTCGAATTGTTCCTCAACGGTCGCAGCCTCGGGCGGCAGACGGTGGCGCGCAACACGCATCTCGCCTGGCAGGTGCCGTACGCGCCGGGCCGGATCACCGCGCGAGGTTTCCGTGATGGTCGCCTTATCCTGACCGCCGAACGACGGACGACCGGCGCACCCGCAGGGATCGGCCTGTCGAGCGACCGACGCCAGCTCGCGCCGGGCGAGGTCGCGGTGGTCCGCGCCGCGATCCTCGACGGACAGCGCCGCGAGGTGCCGACCGCGAGCAACCGTATCACCTTCGCGCTGAGCGGCGACGCGGTATTGCTCGGTGTCGGCAACGGCGATCCGCGCAGCCTGGAGCCCGATCACGCCACGACGCGATCCGCGTTCAACGGCTCGGCGATGGCGCTGGTCCAGGCAGGGGAGAAGGGTGGTCCGATCCGCCTCGAGGCACGCGGCGATGGCCTTGCCGCGACGATGCTGCCCCTGATCGGAAGCGCGGCGCGCGCCTGACGGTTCAGCCGCTCAGTCGTGCCGCCAGAGCGCGGATCGCCTGCCCGGCGAACACCGCGACCGGCTCGCCATCGACGTCGACCGCGCGTTCGGGACGCAGCACCGCGTCATTCTGCAGGCCGTTGTCGAGCGCCAGCCACGCCCGCACCGCATCGGCGAGATTGGTCACCTCGGGAACCTCGTTGCCGCCGCGGTCGACGTTGGCGAGGACGGCGCTCATCTGCCATTCGATATCGCTCACGCCGCATCCTTCCGGCCGTAGAGGAAGGCGCCGGCGCCCGCCGCGGCGATCGCGACCAGCGCCGTGGTCAGCCCCGAATGTTTCGCCGCGGCGGTATACAGGCTGGTCTGCCGCGCCGCCGGATGCTCGCCCGAATGGACGCGGCCGGTATCGGTGGTGGTGAACAGATTGCTCGGCGCTGGCTGGTCCTTCTTGGGATCGACGAACATCGTCGCCGCCAGCGGCGCGAGCCGGTCGAACAGCTTTGGGAAATGCGCGGCGAACAGCGCCTGCGCGCGGCCCGCCCCGCCGACGGTGATGTCGCGCTTGGCATGCGTCGCGCAGAACAGGATCGCGTCCGCGACCAGCTCGGGCGCATAGACCGGCGGCGGGATCTGCGCCTCGCCGGGCTCGTGATTGGCGGCATGCTGGGCGATCGGCGTGTCGATCCCCGACGGTTTGACCAACGTCACCTGGATCGGCACTCCGTCGCTGGCCAGCTCCATGCGCAGCGCGTCGATATAGGCCCTGGTCGCGTGCTTGCTCGCGGCATAGGCGCCCATGATCGGGCTCGGCATGTCGGACGCGACCGACCCGACCGTGATCAACGTGCCGCGCGACGCGGTCAGATACGGGATGGCGGCGAGGCAGCCGTGGACGGTGCCGAAATAATTGGTCCGGAACAGCTGGCGATGTTCGTCGTCGGGCAGCTCGACCAGCTTGCCGTAGATGGCGGTGCCGGCATCGTTGACCCAGGTGTCGATCCGTCCGAACCGCTGGTTGGCATGCGCGGCTGCGGCGCGCATCGTATCCGCGTCGCCGATGTCGGCGGCATAGGCGTCCGCCGTCCCGCCCGCTGCGACGATGCCCTGTACCGCCTCGCGCAGCGCCGCTTCGTCGCGGGCGATCAGCAATACCTTGGCGCCGCGCGCCGCCGCCATCCGCGCGGTGACGAGGCCGATACCGGAGCTTGCTCCGGTGATCACGATCACCTGCTCGGCAAGAGGCTTTAGCGCTGGCTTCATGAGATCATCTTTCACTGGGGTGCGCCACAAGCGCGCCACCACGGCGGCGGGTTCCGCCAAGGTCGGGAACCTCGGCGGGCCACGGGGGTTCGCCGCGACATGACCGATAGCGCCCGCCAAAACGTCGCCAGCAAATACCCCCTGCTGGCCTTCCCGCACATCCAGCTCCACGGCACCGTGGATGACATGATGTACGCCCGCTTCAAGACGCAGCTCGCCGAGGCGCCGCAGGACGGCCCGCTCGTCGTGTCGATCACGACGCTTGGCGGCGACCCCGAGATGGGCCGCGCGATGGGCGACGATATCCAGCTGCTGCGCGACTATACCGGCCGCGAGACGCTGTTCCTCGGCAAGGTCGCGGTCTATTCCGCCGGCGCGACCTTCATGGCGGCCTTCCCGGTCGAGAAGCGGTTCCTCACCCGCGGCACCCGGCTGATGCTGCACGAGCGGTTGATGACCAGCACGGTGCAGCTCTCCGGTCCGCTCACCACCTTGCCCGCGGTGCTCAAGGCCAAGCTCCACGAGATCGAGGAGTCGATCAAGATCCAGGAAGAGGGCTTCCGCGAGATCGTCCGCGGCTCGTCGGTGACGCTGGACGAGCTGCGCAGCAAGGCGCCGTCCAACTGGTATATCGAGGCCGAGGAGGCGCGCCAGCGCGGCCTTGTTCTTGATGTGATCTGATCGCCGCCTATCTCTCGGGGGTTGCACTCGCCCGACGAAAGGCATAGCCGCAACGCAGCATATAGAGGAGCGTTGCGGCGATGGCCGAGTTCACCCTGCCCAAGAACAGCAAGGTCAAGGCGAAGGGCAAGGTTCATAAAGCGACCGGTGACGCGCAGCGCATCAAGACCTTCAAGGTCTATCGCTACGATCCCGATACCGCCGAGAACCCGCGTTACGATACGTTCGAGATCAACCTCGACGAATGCGGCCCGATGGTGCTCGACGCGCTCATCAAGATGAAGGCTGAGCAGGATTCGTCGCTCACCTTCCGCCGGTCGTGCCGCGAGGGCATTTGCGGGTCCTGCTCGATGAACATCGACGGCCGCAACGGCCTCGCCTGCACCACCGCGATCGAGGACGTGAAGGGCGAGGTGAAGATCACCCCGCTGCCGGCGATGGACGTCATCAAGGACCTCGTCCCCGACTTCACGCATTTCTATGCGCAATACAGCTCGATCAAGCCGTGGATGCAGACGGTCAGCCCGCCGCCCTCGGGCAAGGAGCGGCTGCAGTCGCCCGAGGATCGCGCCAAGCTCGACGGTCTCTACGAGTGCATCCTGTGCGCCTGCTGCTCGACCTCGTGCCCGAGCTATTGGTGGAACGCCGACAAGTTCCTCGGGCCGGCGATCCTGCTCCAGGCCTATCGCTGGCTCGCCGACAGCCGCGACGAGATGACCGGCGAGCGGCTCGACCAGCTCGAGGATCCGTTCCGCCTCTATCGTTGCCACACGATCATGAATTGCGCGAACACCTGCCCCAAGGGTCTCAACCCGGCCAAGGCGATCGCCGAGATCAAGAAGATGGAAGCCGAGCGCATCCTGTAAGGCGCGTGGGGTGACGGAGTCGCCGGCCTTCGTCTTCGACGACGATCCGGTGCTGCCCGGCTGGAAACGCTGGCAGTTCCGGGACGTGTCGCGCTTCAACGCGTTCATCGAACCGCTGCACGTCCGTGTCGAGGACGGCATCGCCCGCGTCCGCATGCAGCCGCGGCGCGACCATTCCAATATGCGCGACAACGTCCATGGCGGGGCGCTGCTCGGTTTCATGGACGTCGCGCTGTTCGCCGCGTCGCGCGGCTTCGGCGTTCTCGGCGCAGGGGGCGCGGTGACGGTCGATCTGTCGGCGCAGTTCATCGATTGCGGCGCGATCGGGGTGCCGCTGGAAGCGCGCATCGAGCTGCTGCGCGAAACCGGCCGCATGCTGTTCCTCCGCGGGCTGATCGTGCAGGAGGCGCGAACGATCGCCAGCTTCACCGGCACGCTGCGCAAGGCGACGGCCTGAGGCGAACGCTTTGGCCGATCGCGCCTGCCCGCACCCGGCGCTGCCTGCGGCATCTATCCCTCTCCCGCCGACCGACAGGTGAGGGTGAGGCGAAACGCCTATAATGACCATGAGCGCCCCGGCGTTCGCAGGAGCTCTCCATGACCAAAGTCCTCAACGCCTATGACGCGCTCGTCGCCGCGGGCGAGCTGCGCCCCGACGCCGAACAGCGTGCCGCCGCCACCCGCCTCGACGAACTCGCCGCCGCACTCGAGGCGCCGCGCAAGAAGGGCTTGCTGAGCCGCCTCACCGGGCGCGGCGGCGGCGGACCGCGCGGCGTCTACATGTTCGGCGACGTCGGCCGCGGCAAGTCGATGATGATGGACCTGTTCTTCGCCAATGTCGCGGTGGACAAGAAGCGCCGCGTCCATTTTTCCGAATTCATGCTCGAGGTGCACGGCCGCATCGCGATCGAACGCCGACGGGAAGCTGGCGACCCGATCGCCCCCGTCGCCGCGGCGCTTGCCGCCGAGACGCGATTGCTCGCCTTCGACGAGATGATGGTCACTAACTCGCCCGATGCGATGATCCTCAGCCGCCTGTTCACCGCCGTGCTCGAAGCCGGCGTGACGATGGTCACCACCTCAAACCGCGCACCCGCCGACCTCTACAAGAACGGCCTCAACCGCGAGCATTTCCTGCCCTTCATCGCGCTGATCGAAAGCCGGCTCGACGTGGTGACGCTGAACGGGCCGATCGACTATCGCCGCGACCGGCTCGGCCAGCAGAACACCTGGCTCGTGCCCAACGGCGCCGAGGCGACGCGCAACCTGTCCGCCGCCTTCTTCCGCCTGACCGATCACGAGGTGACCGAGCCGATCCCGTCGGAGGATATCGAGGTGCAGGGGCGCACCCTGCACGTCCCCAAGACGCTGAAGGGCGTCGCGGTCTTCTCCTTCAAAAAGCTGTGCGGCGAGGCGCGCGGCGCGGCCGACTATCTGGCCGTCGCACGCCGCTATCATACGGTGATCCTCGTCGGCATTCCGAAGCTCGGGCCCGAGAACCGCAATGAGGCGGCACGGTTCGTCGCGCTGATCGACGCGCTCTACGAGCATAAGGTCAAGCTGCTCGCGGCGGCCGATGCCGAGCCCGACGCGCTCTATCCCGAGGGCGATGGCCGGTTCGAATTCCAGCGCACGGTCAGCCGGCTCGAGGAAATGCGCTCCGAAGACTATCTGGCGCAAGGCCATGGCACAGTCTAATGCACTTGCGAACCATTATCAAATAAACTCTTAACCGATACCGTTTAACGGTTGCCGGGCGCGCAAAACGGGCGTAACCGGCGTGGCCAATCACGCCCTGCCTGTAACGGAGATGGATTGGATGGCTCGCAAGAAGATCGCGCTGATCGGCGCCGGTAACATCGGCGGCACGCTCGCGCACCTCGCGGCATTGAAGGGCCTTGGCGACATCGTCCTGTTCGACGTCGTCGAAGGCGTGCCGCAGGGCAAGGCGCTCGACCTGTCGCAGTGCGGCCCGGTCGAGGGTTTCGATGCCAAGATCACCGGCTCGAACGATTATGCCGATATCGCCGGCGCCGACGTCATCATCGTCACCGCCGGTGTCGCGCGCAAGCCCGGCATGAGCCGTGACGATTTGCTCGGCATCAACCTCAAGGTGATGAAGGCGGTCGGCGAGGGCATCAAGGCCAACGCCCCCGACGCGTTCGTGATCTGCATTACCAACCCGCTCGACGCCATGGTCTGGGCGCTGCGTGAATTCTCGGGTCTGCCGCACAACAAGGTCGTCGGCATGGCCGGTGTGCTCGATTCGGCGCGCTTCAGCCACTTCCTCGCCGACGAGTTCCAGGTTTCGGTCAAGGACGTCACCAGCTTCGTGCTCGGCGGCCACGGCGACACGATGGTCCCGGTCATCTCCTATTCGACCGTCTCGGGCATCCCGGTTCCCGACCTCATCAAGATGGGCCGCTCGACGCAGGACAAGATCGACGCGATCGTCAAGCGCACCCGCGGCGGCGGCGGCGAGATCGTCGGCCTGCTCAAGACCGGCTCGGCCTATTACGCCCCGGCGACCAGCGGCATCGCGATGGCCGAAGCCTATCTCTACGACCAGAAGCGCGTCCTGCCCGCCGCGGCCTATGTCGACGGCCAGTACGGCGTGAACGACCTCTATGTCGGTGTGCCGGTGGTGATCGGTGCCGGCGGCGTCGAGCAGATCGTCGAGATCGCGCTCGACGACGAGGCCAAGGCGAACCTCACCGTCTCGGTCGACGCGGTCAAGGAACTGCTCGAGGCGTGCAAGGGCATCGACAGCTCGCTGAATTAAGGTGCAACCCGCGGCCCCTTTGTGCTCCCGCGAAGGCGGGAGCCCAGACTGGGTCCCCGCCTTCGCGGGGACACATGGGGGCGGGCGGTGAGCAAGCCGGGCTACGTCTATATGATGGCGAGCCAATTGAACGGCACGATTTATCTCGGTGTTACCAGCGACCTTCCTGCCCGCGTGTACCAGCACCGCAACGGCTTGGTCGAAGGCTTCACCAGGAAATATGGTTGCAAACGTCTCGTCCGGTACGAGGTCCACGACGAACTGGAGAGTGCGCGATACCGCGAACTCCAGCTCAAGAAATGGAACCGCCAGTGGAAGTTGCGGCTGATCGAAGAGAAGAACCCCGACTGGGACGATCTGTTCGAGTCGCTGTTCTAGATATCAAGTGTTCCCGCCTCGGCGGGGGCCATAAAAAGTGGGAGCACCAATGAGCATCCTCGTCAACAAGAACACCAAGGTCATCACCCAGGGCATGACCGGCGAAACCGGCAGCTTCCACACCAAGGCGGCGCTGGATTATGGCACGCAGATGGTCGGCGGCGTGACGCCGGGCAAGGGCGGGACCGAGCATCTCGGCCTGCCGGTGTTCAACACCGTCGCCGAAGCCAAGTCGAAGACCGGCGCCGATGCGTCGGTGATTTACGTGCCGCCGCCCTTCGCCGCCGATTCGATCCTCGAGGCGATCGACGCCGAGATCCCGCTGATCGTCGCGATCACCGAAGGCATCCCGGTGCTCGACATGGTCCGCGTCAAGCGCGCGCTGTCGGGCTCCAAGTCGCGGCTGATCGGCCCGAACTGCCCGGGCGTGCTGACGCCGGGCGAGTGCAAGATCGGCATCATGCCCGGCAGCATCTTCAAGCAGGGCTCGGTCGGCGTCGTGTCGCGCTCGGGTACGCTGACCTATGAGGCGGTGTTCCAGACCTCGAACGCCGGCCTCGGCCAGACCACCGCGGTCGGCATCGGCGGCGATCCGGTCAACGGCACCAACTTCATCGACGTGCTCGAACTGTTCCTCGCCGACGAGGCGACCCAGTCAATCATCATGATCGGCGAGATCGGCGGCGACGCCGAGGAGCAGGCCGCACAATTCCTGATCGACGAGGCCAAGCGTGGCCGCAGGAAGCCGATGGCCGGCTTCATCGCAGGCCGCACCGCGCCTCCGGGCCGTCGCATGGGCCATGCCGGCGCGATCGTGTCGGGCGGCAAGGGCGACGCCGAGAGCAAGATAGCGGCGATGGAAGCCGCCGGCATCAAGGTCGCGGCGAGCCCGTCGGAACTGGGTTCGACGCTGCTGGAAGTGCTGAACGGCTGATCTGACCCTTCTCCCCTCGTGGGAGAAGGATACGGAGACTTGGCGGCGCAGCCGCCTAGTCGAAGTTGGATGAGGGGGATGCCGAGCGACACCCTTTCCCCTCACCCTCCCACCGCCTGACGGCGGCGGGCCCCTCCCTCTCCCACAAGGGGAGAGGGGTTGAAGGAAGAAGACCATGGGCTACGAAGGTCAGGATTTCGGCGACATCGCATCCGGCGTGTCGCCTGCGTTCATCGAAGCGCTCTACGCCAAATATCAGGCCGACCAGTCGTCGGTCGATCTCGGCTGGCGTGGCTTCTTCGAGGGTCTCGAAGCCGGCACCGGCGGTCCGAGCTGGACCAACAAGCGCTGGCCTTTGTCGACCACCGACGACCTGACCGCGGGCCTCGACCCCACCCAGATGGAGCCGGCGCCCAAGCCGGCCAAGGGCGGCAAGCCCGCCGCGGCGCCGACCGCGGCGCCGTCCAAGGACGACATCATCAAGGCGGCGGGCGACGCGATCCGCGCGCAGATGCTGATCCGCACCTATCGCGTCCGCGGCCATCTCGCCGCCAATCTCGATCCGCTCGGCCTGTCCCACCGCGACATGCCCGAGGATCTGCGCACCGAATATCACGGCTTCACCGACGCCGACATCGACCGGCCGATCTACCTCGGCGGCACGCTCGGCTTCGAATGGGCGACCGTGCGCGAGCTCGTCGACACGCTGCGCCGCAATTACTGCGGCAACGTCGGCCTCGAATATATGCATATCGTCGACGTCGAGGAGCGCCGCTTCCTGCAGGACCGCATGGAGGGCAAGGACAAGGCGATCGAGTTCAGCAGCGACGGCAAGCGCGCGATCCTGAGCAAGGTCATCGAGGCCGAGCAATGGGAGAAGTTCCTCGGCAAGAAGTATGTCGGGACCAAGCGCTTCGGCCTCGACGGCGGCGAGAGCATGATTCCGGCGCTCGAAAGCGTCATCAAATACGGCGGCCAGGCCGGCGTACGCGAGATCATCTACGGCATGGCGCATCGCGGCCGCCTCAACGTGCTCGCCAACGTGATGGCCAAGCCGCTGCGCGTGATCTTCCACGAATTCGCCGGCGGTTCGGCCAACCCCGACGAGATCGGCGGTTCGGGCGACGTCAAATATCACCTCGGCACCTCGACCGACCGCGAGTTCGACGGTCACAAGGTCCATATGTCGCTGGTCGCCAATCCGTCGCATCTCGAGGCGGCCGATCCGGTCGTGCTCGGAAAGACGCGCGCGATCCAGACGCTCGCCAACGACCTCGTCGAGCACACCGGCTCGCTGCCGGTGCTGATCCACGGCGACGCGGCGTTCGCGGGGCAGGGGATCGTCTGGGAATGCCTCGGCTTCTCGGGCATCCGCGGCTACAACACCGGCGGCTGCGTCCATTTCATCATCAACAACCAGGTCGGCTTCACGACCTCGCCGCAATTCGCGCGCTCGTCGCCCTATCCGTCCGACGTGGCGAAGGGCGTGCAGGCGCCGGTCTTCCACGTCAACGGCGACGATCCCGAGGCGGTGACCTTCGCCACCAAGATGGCGATCGAATTCCGCCAGAAGTTTCATCGCGACATCGTGATCGACATGTGGTGCTATCGCCGCTTCGGTCACAATGAGGGCGACGAGCCGGGCTTCACCCAGCCGCTGATGTACAATGTCATCCGCCAGCATCCCGGCGTCAGCGAGATCTACGCCAAGCGCCTGATGTCGGAGGGCGTGATCGATCAGGCATGGCTGGACGACAAGGTCCACCAGTTCACCACCCTGCTCGAAGGCGAATTCGAGGCGGGTGCGAGCTACAAGCCCAACAAGGCGGACTGGTTCGCCGGCCGCTGGTCGGGCCTGTCGGCGCCGACCGATGGCGGCAGCGAGCGTCGCAACGTCGAGACCGGCATCGAGCTCAAGCTGTTCGACGCGCTCGGCCGCACGCTGACGACGGTGCCCGAGGGCATCCAGATCCACAAGACGCTGTCGCGCGTGATCGACGCCAAGCGCCAGATGTTCAAGACCGGCGAGAATTTCGACTGGGCGACCGGCGAGGCGCTGGCCTTCGGCTCGCTGCTGTCGGAGGGCTATGGCGTCCGTCTGTCGGGTCAGGATTCGGGCCGCGGCACCTTCTCGCAGCGCCACGCCGTCTGGGTCGACCAGACCGACGAGCACAAGTACGTGCCGCTGACCACGGTCGAGCACGGCCGGTTCGAGGTGCTCGACAGTCCGCTCTCCGAATATGGCGTGCTCGGGTTCGAGTACGGCTATGCGCTCGCCGACCCGAAGACATTGGTGATGTGGGAGGCGCAGTTCGGCGATTTCGTCAACGGCGCGCAGATCATGATCGACCAGTTCATCACCAGCGGCGAGTCCAAGTGGTTGCGCGCCAACGGCCTCGTGATGCTGCTGCCACACGGCTACGAAGGGCAGGGGCCCGAGCATAGCTCGGCACGTCCCGAACGCTTCCTCCAGTCGTGCGCGCAGGACAATATCCAGGTCGCGAACTGCACCACGCCGGCGAATTATTTTCACCTGCTCCGCCGGCAGATGCACCGCAACTTCCGCAAACCCCTGATCGTGATGACGCCCAAGTCGCTGCTCCGCCACAAATTGGCGGTGTCGGCCGCGGCGGACTTCCAGGGCGACAGCCACTTCAAGCGCATCCTCTCCGACACCAATGGTGCGGCGGATGCCGAGACGAAGCGGCTGGTGCTGTGCACCGGCAAGGTCGCCTACGACCTGATCGAGGCGCGCAACGCCGCGGGCGATACCGGCACGCAGATCGTGCGGATCGAGCAGCTCTATCCGTTCCCCGGCGATGCGCTCGCCCGCCGGATCGCGCGGATGCCGCAGCTCGAGGATGTCGTCTGGGCGCAGGAAGAGCCGAAGAACAACGGTTACTGGTTCTTCGTCGAGCCGCTGATCGAGGAATCGCTCAAGGCCGCCGATTGCGCAGTCAAGCGGCCGCGCTATGCGGGCCGTCAGTCCGCCGCCTCGCCGGCGACGGGCCTGATGAAGCGCCACACCGCCGAACAGGGCGCGCTGGTCGCCGATGCGCTCGGCCACAACGTCCGCGAGGAAATCCGCCGCACCCGCAGCGAGGCGTCTACCACCACCGCCCGGCCCACCCAGGCCCCCAGCAGCTAACAACGTTCCCCGATTGAGACCCCTCCCCGGGGAGAAGGATGCAAGAGATGGCAACCGAAGTTACCGTGCCCGTTCTGGGTGAATCGATCACCGAAGCCACCGTCGGCGAATGGCTCAAGCAGCCCGGCGACCCGGTCAAGGTCGACGAGCCGATCGCCAGCCTCGAGACCGACAAGGTCTCGGTCGAGGTGCCGTCGCCGGTCGCCGGCGTGATGGGCCAGCATGCGGTCAAGGTCGGCGACACGGTCGAGGTCGGCGCGATGCTCGCGACGATCGAGGCGGGTGACGGCGCGGCCGCCGCTCCGGCGCTGCCTCCTATACACATCTCCGAGCCCCCGAGCCCGA